>NZ_JBHXEG010000025.1:0-97132 GCF_042724935.1 Kitasatospora sp. NPDC127060 | reverse complement strand
GCGTTTCTCAGTGCGTCCGGTAGTACTCGCCGACGGCGACCGGCCCGGCCCGGGCGGTCAGTTCGCGGACGCCGTCGCCGGTGAGTCGTTCCCGGTGATCAGGGTGTCGGCGAGCCGCTCGGCGGTGGACACGTCCAGTGGGCCGTGGCCGAGCAGGAAGCGGTACCAGAACACCCCGTAGACCTGGTCCACGATCAGGTCGAGGTCGGCGTGGTCGGCCAGTTCGCCGCGCTCGCGGCCCCGGGTGAGGAGTTCGTGCAGTGCGGTGCGCCGGGTGGCGGTGAAGGTCTGCATCAGCTCGGCCAGGTGCGGGTCGCGGGCGGCCTCGCGGGCGACGGTGCGCAGCGCGGAGGCGGTGGTGCCGCGCTGAGCGGCGTCGAAGGTGGTCCCGATGAAGGCGCGCAGGTCGGTGCGGAGGGTGCCGGTGTCAGGGTGGTCGGTGACGTCCTGGTCGGCGCGGTCGGTGAGGGCGTCCAGCAGGACGGCGCCCTTGGAGGGCCACCAGCGGTAGACGGTCTGCTTGCCGACGCCGGCCGTGCGGGCGATGGCGTCGATGGTGACGGGCGTGCCGTCGGAGTCGGCGAGCAGGCGGAGTGCCGCGTCCAGGATCGCCCGGTGGGCCGCCTCGTTGCGGCGGCGGCCGGTGTGCGGCCGGACGGCGGAGGCCTGCTCGGCCGAGGGGTCGCTCTTGCTCATCGTGGTCCCTTTCTCCCTTCCCCCGCTTGACAAGACTAACAGTCTCGGCAACCATCATTACCGGAACTAGCGGTCTCGACAATAACTCGAGCAAGCCGGAAAGGCCCGAACATGAGCACTGCAACGAACCTCTTCGCCGGACAGCACGTCGTCGTCATGGGCGGCAGCTCGGGCATCGGCGAGGCGACCGCGACCGCCTTCGCCGCCGACGGCGCCGAGGTCGTGATCACCGGCCGCGACCACGAGAAGCTGGACGCCGCCGTCGCCCGGATCGGCGGCAAGACCAGCGGCGCCCGGCTCGACGCCACCGACCCGGCCGCGCTGGCCGCCTTCTTCGCCGGGGCCGGCGCCGTCGACCACCTGGTGGTCGCGGTCAGCGGCGCGGCCGGCAGCGGCCCGTTCGCCGAACTCGACTTCGCCGATCTCGCCCACGGCTTCGACGCCAAGTTCTGGCCGCAGGTCCGGGTGCTCCAGGCGGCCCTGCCGCACCTGCGCAAGGACGGCTCGGTCACCCTGATCACCGCCGCCTCGGCCCGCGCCGCCATCCCCGGCACCGTCGGCCTGGCCGCCATCAACGGGGCCCTGGAGGCGATGGTCCCGCCGCTGGCCGTCGAACTCGCCCCGCTGCGGATCAACGCCGTCTCGCCCGGCGTCATCGACACCCCGTGGTGGGACCGCGTCCCCACCGAGCAGCGCGCCGCCCTCTTCGACGGCCTGGCCGCCACCACCCCGGTCGGCCGGGTCGGCCGGCCCGAGGACGTCGCCCGGGCGATCCACATGTTCGCCGCCAACACCTTCGTCACCGGCGTGGTGCTCGACTGCACCGGCGGGGCCAACCTGCCCACCGGGCGCTGAGCCCTGCTGGAACGCCGACGGCCCGGCCCGGGATCGCCCCGGGCCGGGCCGTTCCGGCGCACCGCTACGGCACCTGGTGCGGCACCTGGTGCGCCGGCTGATGCGACGGCTGGGGCGTCACCACTCCGCCACCCGGTAGTCCTTGAGGAACACCCCCGACACCGGGTGCCCGGCCTCGCCGCGCACGATCGGGTCGTAGACCCGGGCGGCGCCGTCCACGATGTCCAGCGGGGTGCGGAAGCCCCGGGCGGCGATCCGGGTCTTCGTGGGCGCCGGGTTCTCGTCGGTGATCCAGCCGGTGTCCACGGCGCACATGTGCACGCCCTGCGGGGCGAGTTCGGCGGCGCTGGTGCGGGTGAGCATGTTGAGCGCGGCCTTGGCCATGTTGGTGTGGGGGTGGCGCGCCGTCTTGTTGCGGACGGCGAACCGGCCCTCCACCGCAGTGACGTTGACGATGTAGCGGGCGGGGTGCGGGGAGGCGAGCAGCAGCGGAAGCAACCGGTCGCAGAGTAGCGCCGGGGCCAGGGCGTTGACCAGCTGGGTCTCCAGCACCTCAGCCGGATCGAGCGAGCCGAGCGTGGTGGACCAGGAGTTGACGGGCGCGAGGTCGGGCAGCAGTCCGGCCTCGTCGGTGAGGTCCAGCAGCGAACCGGCCCCTGAGGGCAGTTGGGCGACATCGGTGAGCGGGCGGAACCCGGGGGCGTGGGTGACGGCCCGGCGGTCGGTGCCCGGCAGGGCGGTGGACTCCCCGGCCGCCAGCAGGGCGTACGACTCCGGCGGGCGCCGCAGGGTCTGTGCGGCGTTGTTGACCAGGATGTCCAGCGGCCGCCCGTCGGCGCGCAACTCCTCAGTCAGGCCGAGGACTTGGCGCGGATCGCGGAGGTCGATGCCGACCACGGTGAGCCGCTCCCACCACTGCCCGCTGCCCTCGGCGGCGCGGAAGCGGCGGACGGTGTCCTGCGGGAAGCGGCTGGTGACGATCAGCTCGGCGCCGTCCCGCAGCAGCATCAGCGCGAGCTGGAATCCGATCTTCACCCGCCCGCCGGTGAGCAGTGCCCGGCGCCCGCGCAGATCGGTGGAGAGGTCGCGGCGGGCGGTGTTGTCGGCCGCGCAGTCCGGGCAGAGCATGTGGTAGAAGCCGTCGACCTGGCGGTACGGCTGCTTGCAGACGTAGCACTTGCGCGGGACGAGCAGCTCGCCGACCGGCCCTCCCGCAGGCGGGAGCGGCGTGTCCTCGCGGCGTTGCCGGGCGCCGGTCGCGGTGGCGGCGAGCAGCGCGGCGTCGGCCTGCCGGACGGCCTGCTTGGCCTCCTGGCGGCGGCGTTTGCGGCTCTCCACCACGAAGGAGCTGAGCTGGCGCTCGGCGTGCAGCCGGGTGCGGTCCTGGAAGGGGAGGTCGCGCAGGCGGCCCAGGGTGGTGCTGAACGCGCTGAGTTCCTCGGGGGTGAGGCCCGCCGCGCAGGCGGCTTCGCTGGTCGTGGTGTCGGTGATCAGCTGATGGTGGTCGTCCCGGACCGTCATGTCCGCCCCCTCGTTCCGTACAGGTGGGAGGGACTGTAGTGGACGGTCCGGGAGGATGAGATGCCAATTTCTCCGGCTGTCCGGCCTGCTCAGCCGCAGTCGGAGGTGAGCGAGCCGACCCGGCGGCCGTCCAGCTCGTGCTTGCCGAAGCCGGAGAGTTCCTGCTCGTCCCCGGCGAACCTGGGCTGGTCGTTCAGGCGGATGATGCAGCCGAAGTCGTCCGGGAGCGGGTCGACCGCGGAGTGCGGGAAGATCGGCGGCTCGATGTCTTCCAGCTCGCGCAGTCGGAAGCCCTCCTTGGTGATGTGGGCGTCCTCGTCGAGCAGCAGGCGGCCGGTCAGGTTCGGGCCTTCGAACAGGCAGAGGTGGCCCTTGGGGCAGTGGACGGCCGCGCGGGAGGCCGGGGCCGCGTGGACGGCGGGGGCGGTCGCGGCGGCGAGGCCGAGGGCGGCGGCGGAGGCGAGGGCGGCGCGGATCAGGCGGTGACGCACGGGGGCTCCCAACACGAGGTGGTGACCGACGGTGTCGTCGGCGTCACCGCATGCTAGATGGTTCCTGGACGAACGGTCGGCGCCACGCGGGCGGCCGGGCGGCCCCGGGGAACGGGCCGGGGCGCCGACGGCCCCCCGGTCCGCCGGGGCCCCGGAAGTGCTGCGGCTCAGCCCGTGTACTGGCTGAAGACCTTCGCGAACTCGTACGGCTGCTGCGGGATGTTGGTGCACTTGGCCAGCGAGCCGGTGCAGGCGTTGGCGTCCCGGGTGGCGTCCCAGAAGGCGAGCAGGCCGAGGTGGTTCTGCTTGGCGAAGGTCACCAACTGCTGGGCCGCGGCCTGGTTGTAGATCTGGTGGTCGTCGTTCTCGCCGATCATCGGGGTGACCCCGACCATGGCCCACAGCCGGGCGTCGGTCTTCGCCGGGTAGAGCGCCTTCAGCTGGCCGAAGGTCGCCTGCGCGGCCTGGACGGCGGCGTTGCCGTAGTCGCTGCCGGAGCGGTAGTAGTCCATCGCCATGACGTTCACCAGGTCGAGGTCGACCCCGGCGTCCCGGGCGGACTTGACGACGGCGACGCCGTCGCTGGTCAGGCCCTCGGGCAGGACGGGCAGGGTGAGCGAGACCTTGAGGCCCGGGTGGGCCTGCTGCAGCTTCGCGAGGGCGGCGGAGCGGCGGTCGTTGGAGGCGGTGTCGGCGATCGCCGCGCCCTCGATGTCGTAGTCGACGTAGCGCAGGTTGTAGGCGTTGACGACCGCGTCGTACTCGTTGAACAGCGAGTCCACCGAGGTGCAGGCGGCGGCGAGTTCGGTGCCGCTGGCGCCGCCGAAGGAGAGCTTGACGTCGCCGCCGGCCGCGCGCAGCGCGTCGACCTGGTCCTTGGCCCAGCCGGTGCGCGGGTCGTAGGCGTTGAACCAGCTGGCCTTGCAGCCGACACCGGTGACGAAGCCCATGGTGTAGCCCTTGACGCCGCCGGCCTTGGCCATGTCGGGCATGGACGGGGTGGGCCAGGCGCCCATGTCGATGTACGGGGCGACCGGGAGCGCGACGTTCGGCGGCGGGGTGGTCGGGCCGCCGGTGGGGGTTCCGCTCGGCGGGGTGGTCGGCGGGGTGGTCGGGCCGCCGCCGGGGCCGGTGAGGGTGACGTCGTCGGCGAGGTAGGCGCCCTGCCCGTACCAGCCGTGCAGGTAGACGGTGACGCTGGTGGTGCTCGGGCCGGTGGTGAAAGCGGCCGACAGCTGCTGCCAGCTGGCGCCGCCCGGGGTCCACACGGCGGGGTCGGTGACGCCGCTGCCGGTGGCGCCGAGGTAGACGTACTGGCCCTGCACCCAGGCGCTGAGGGTGTAGCTGGTGTTGGGCTGGACGCTCACGGTCTGGCCGCACTGGGCGGTGTCGCTTGCGCCGACCGCCCCCTTGAGTGCGTACGTCCCGCTGTGCGCACCGGAGTTGACGATGCTCCCGGTGGTGGCGGAACAGCTCCACGGGGAGAGTGCGCCGCTCTCGAAGCCGCCGTTGGCGAGCAGGTCGACGTCGGCGGCACCGGCGTTCCCGGCGAGGGTGGCGAGGCCGCCGGCGGCGAGCACGGTGGCGGCGGCGAGGCTCAGCAGTTTGGTCCGGCCGGCGGGGCGGCGGTGGGTGGGGGCGTGCTGGGGCGCGCTGGGCATGGGGGTGCCTCTCGGGACGTGGGGCCGCCCGCGCCGTGAAGGGGGGGGAGACACGGGGCGGGCGGCAGCATGGGGGCTGGTCCGGTGCGGGGAGGAGCGCGGTGCTGAGGATCAAACTGGACTAGACCAGCTGTGCACGTCAAGCACTTCCGGGCTTCCGGGGTCCTCCGAGGGCGGGTTTTAGGGCGGGTTCAAGGAGGCCTGTCGGTCAAAGTTCCGGACTCGCAGCCGAAGTGACTGATCGTCAGTCATGATCGATCGCGGGCACCGCCCCACAGCAGGACCAGCCGGAACCAGACAGGAGCACCGTCATGCGCAACGCCCCGTTCGGCAGCAACGGCCCGGAGATCGGCGTCATCGGCCTCGGCTGCATGGGGATGACCTTCGCCTACGACGTGGGCAGCCGGGACGACGAGAAGTCCGTCGGGGTGATCCGCCAGGCGCTGGACCTCGGCGTCACCCTGATCGACACCGCCGACATGTACGGCCCGTACACCAACGAGGAGGTGGTCGGCGCCGCGCTGGCCGGCCCCCACCGCGAGCGCGCCTTCCTGGCCACCAAGGTCGGCATCGTCCCCGGCGGCAGCGGCCAGGACGCGGCCCGCGACGGCAGCCCCGAGCACGTGCGGCGCTCGATCGACGACAGCCTGCGCCGCCTCGGCACCGACCACCTCGACCTCTACCAGCTGCACCGGGTCGACCCGGCCGTCCCGATCGAGGAGACCTGGGGCGCGCTGGCCGAGACCGTCCGGGCCGGCAAGGTCCGCCGGATCGGGCTCTCCGAGGTGGGCGTCGAGGAGATCCGGCGGGCGCAGGCCGTGCACCCGGTGGCCTCGGTGCAGTCCGAGCTGTCGCTGTGGACCCGGGACGCACTGGCCGAGGTGCTGCCGTACACCGAGGAGCAGGGCATCGCCTTCCTGCCGTACTCGCCGCTCGGCCGGGGCTTCCTGACCGGCAGCATCACCTCCCTGGACGAGCTGCCCGAGGACGACTTCCGCCGCCGGCTGCCCCGCTTCCAGCAGGAGGCGCTGCAGGCCAACCTGGAGCTGGTCGGGCGGGTCCGGGAGGTCGCCGAGCGGATCGGTGCCTCGCCCGCGCAGGTCGCGCTGGCCTGGGTGCTGGCGCAGGGCCGGTACGTCTTCCCGATCCCGGGCACCAAGACTCCGCGCTACCTGCTGGACAACGCGGGCGCGGCCGCGATCGAGCTCTCGGCGGCCGACCTGGCGGAGCTGGACGCGCTGCCGGACGCGGCGGGCGGGCGCTACTACTGAGCCACCGGGCGGGCCCCGGGGCCCGCCCGTCGCTCCATGACCCACACCTGCTGCCGCCCGGTCTCGCCCGGCGCCCGGACTGCGGCCTCGGTGACCCGGTCCAGCCGGTAGCCGAGCTTGCGCGGGACGGCCGCGCTGGCGCCGTTCGCCTGGTCGCAGCGGATCTCCACCCGGGCGATCCCGGGCAGCGCCAGCGCGGCCTCGGTCAGCGCCCCGGCCGCGGCGGTGGCGATGCCGCGGCCGACGTGCCGGGCGGCGACCCAGTAGCCGATCTCCAGCGCGCCCGGGCCGATCCGCCCGTGCAGCCCGAGGGCCGCGACCACCCGGCCGGGCGCCGCGTCCAGGTCGGCGAGGTACATGAAGTCCGTTCCGGCCTCCCAGGCGGCGGTGCCGGCCCGGGTCCGCTCGGCGGTCCGGGCCCGGCTGGGAGCCTCGCCCGCCCAGTCCAGCCAGGGCCGCAGGTGCTCCAGGTTGGCGTGCACGGCCCGGTGAAGGGCCGGCGCGTGGGTGCTGCGGCGGCGGTGCAGGGAGAGGCCGCCGGGCAGCCGCAGCAGTTCCGGCGGCCGCCCCGCGGTCACCTCCGGCGCCGCCCGGGAGGGCTCGCGGGACGGCCGCGCCCGCCCGCAGGACTGCGACTGTGCTGGGCTCATGGCGGCGATTATGTCCTTGGCCCGGACCTGCCACATCCGGACGGAGGCGCATCCGGGACCCCTCCGTCCGGCGGGTGCGTTCGCTGCGCCCGGCGCGTCGGTCCCGGGCCGCGGGCGCGTCGTGCCCGGTGCCCCCGGCGCGTCAGAGCCTGATCATCACCTCGTCGAGCTCCTTGCGCCGCAGGTCCGGCACGCGCGCCCCCTCGGCCGGGTAGCCGACCGGGATCACATAGGCGGCGCGCTCCTCCGCCGGGCGGTCGCACACCTCGTTGAGGAAGCGCATCGGGCTCGGTGTGTGGGTCAGCGTCGCCAGCCCGGACTGGTGCAGCGAGGCCAGCAGCAGCCCGACCGCGATCCCCACCGACTCCTTGGTGTAGTACGGGCGCGGCGAGTCGGGGCCCTTGTGCACCTCGAAGACCACGATCACGGCCGGCGCGTCCTCCAGGAACGGCTTCCGCCAGTCGGTGCCGATCGGCGCCAGAGCCGCCAGCCACTCCTCGGACGCCCGGTGCCCGTAGAACTCGCGCTCCTCCGCCTCGGCCGCCTCGCGCAGGAGCCGCTTGCGCTCCGGGTCGGTGATCACCACGAACCGCCAGGGCTGGACGTGGGCGCCGCTGGGAGCGGTGCTCGCGGTGCGCACGGCCCACTCGATCACCCCGTCCGGGATCGGCTCGGTGGAGTAGTCGCGGACGGTCCGGCGCTGCGCCATCACGTCGTGGAAGGCCTTGCCGCGGGCCTCGGCCTGGTGGGCCGGCACCGTCATCGGGGTGAGCGGGACGGTCGGGTGGGGCGTCCCCGCCACTGCGCTGTCAATCGTGTCAACCATGGCCGACAGCACAGCACATGACGGCCGCTCCGGGAAGAGGTAGAGACCAATTCCGGGAGCGGCCGACCATCGCGAGCGGCGGGCTACCGCGCGGGGCGTCGGCGCGGGGCTTCAGCGTGGGGGCTACAGCTCGTGCACCCGGCCGTCCCGGACCTCGATCCGCCGGTTCACCGTCACCGTGTCCAGCATCCGCCGGTCGTGGGTGACCAGCAGCAGGGTGCCGGTGTACGAGCCGAGCGCCGACTCCAGCTGCTCGATCGCGGGCAGGTCCAGGTGGTTGGTGGGCTCGTCCAGCACCAGCAGGTTGACCCCGCGCGCCTGCAGCAGTGCCAGCGCGGCCCGGGTGCGCTCGCCGGGGGAGAGGGTGCCCGCCGGGCGCCGCACGTGCACCGCCTTGAGGCCGAACTTGGCCAGCAGGGTGCGCACCTCCTCCTCGGTGAGCTCCGGTACGGCGGCCGCGAAGGCGTCCGACAGCGGCTCCCCGCCGAGGAAGAGCCCACGCGCCTGGTCCACCTCGCCGACCACCACGCCCGAGCCCAACGCGGCGTTGCCGGAGTCGAGTTCGAGCCGACCGAGCAGCGCGGCCAGCAGGGTGGACTTCCCCGCCCCGTTGACGCCGGTGATGGCGACCCGGTCGGCCCAGTCGATCTGCAGGTCCACCGGGCCGAAGGTGAAGTCCCCGCGCTTGGCGACGGCCGCGCGCAGGGTGGCCACCACCGAGCCGGAGCGCGGCGCGGCGGCGATCTCCATCCGCAGCTCCCACTCCTTGCGCGGCTCCTCGACCACGTCCAGCCGTTCGATCATCCGCTGGGTCTGCCGGGCCTTGGAGGCCTGCTTCTCGGTGGACTCGGTGCGCTTCGCCTTGGCGTTCTTGTCGTTGTCGCCGCTCTTGCGACGCGCGTTGCGGACGCCGTGCTCCATCCAGTTGCGCTGCATCTGCGCGCGGGCCTCCAGCGAGGACTTGGTGTCCGCGTACTCGTCGTACTCCTCGCGGGCGTGCCGACGGGCCACCGCCCGCTCCTCCAGGTACGCCTCGTAGCCGCCGCCGTACAGGTTGACCTGCTGCTGGTGCAGGTCCAGCTCCAGCACCTTGGTGACGGTGCGGGCCAGGAACTCGCGGTCGTGGCTGATCAGCACGGTGCCGGCGCGCAGGCCCTTGACGAAGGACTCCAGCCGCTCCAGGCCGTCCAGGTCGAGGTCGTTGGTGGGCTCGTCCAGCAGGAACACGTCGTAGCGGGAGAGCAGCAGCGAGGCCAGGCCGGCCCGGGCGGCCTGGCCGCCGGAGAGCGCCGTCATCGGCAGGTCGAGGGAGACCTTCAGGCCGAGCGAGTCGGCCACCTCCTCGGCCCGCTCCTCCAGGTCGGCGCCGCCGAGGTCCAGCCAGCGGTCCAGGCTCGCCGCGTACGCGTCGTCGGCGCCCGGGCGGCCTTCGACCAGGCCCTCGGTGGCCTCGTCCAGCTCGGCCTGGGCGGCCGCCACGCCGGTGCGCCGGGCCAGGAAGTCGCGCACCGACTCGCCCTCGCGCCGCTCCGGCTCCTGCGGCAGGTGGCCGACGTTGGCGCTGGCCGGGCTGAGCCGCAGCGAGCCGCCCTCGGGGGTGTCCAGGCCGGCCAGCAGCCGCAGCAGGGTCGACTTGCCGGCGCCGTTCACGCCGACCAGGCCGACCACGTCGCCGGGGGCGACGACCAGGTCCAGGCCGGAGAAGAGGGTGCGTTCGCCGTGGCCGGCGCTGAGGTCCTTGACTACGAGTGTGGCGCTCATGATGGGGCCGATTGTAGGAGGACCGGGGCCCGAGCCGGAAAAGCCGGGGCCGCGAGCCGGAAGAGCCGGGGGCCGCGAGCCGGAAGGGCCACGGGCCCGGAGCCGGAAGGGCCGGGGGCCGCGACCACGCCCGATCGGCGGTCGCGGCCCCCGGACGGGCGCTACCCGTGGATCACTTGGCCTTCTTGGAGAAGTAGTCGAACATGTGCGCCGCGACGTCCTCCAGGTAGGGGCCGGCCTCGTAGGTGTTGGCGCCGTTGCCGACGGAGGTGTCGCTGACCAGGGCCGGCTTGCCGTCCTTGGTGGTGTACCAGCCGCCGCCGCTGCTGCCGCCGGTCATGTTGCAGCCGATCATCAGCATCGCCGGGCGGCTCGGGTCACCGGGCTTGGCGGCCGGCTTGCCACCGTCGCAGTGCTCCAGCTCGACGCCGTCGAAGGGCTTGCCCTCCGGGAAGCCGTAGTTGGCGACGGAGGCGAGCTGGTCGCGCGGGGCGTTGAACCACAGCGGCACCGAGCCGCCGACGGTCTCCTCCAGCGACTTGCCGTTCGGGTCCGGGTTGGCGACCTTGATGATGCCGAAGTCGTACTGGCTCCACGGGCCGCCGCGCTCCGGGTCGGCCTCCTGGGTCCACTGCGGGGAGACCATGCCGGCGGTCGCGCCCCACTCGCCGTACGGCTCGGCGTCGTCCAGCTTGGACTTCTGCTTGTTGCCGTTGCTCAGCACGCCGTTGCTGTTGAAGGCGGGGGCGAAGGTGATGTCGGTGTAGTACTTGTTGCCCTTGCCGCCGTGCAGGCAGTGGCTCGCGGTCCACACCAGGTTGCTCTTGCCGGGGTTGGCCGGGTCGGAGACGACGGTGCCGGAGCACACGTAGTCGTCGTTGCCGTCCTTGAAGAAGATCTTGCCGTTGACGTGCATGTTCTTCGGGAACGGGTGCGCCACCGGCTTCGCCGCGATCACCGAGGGCAGCTGGTCCGGGCCGGTCGGCGGCTGCGCGCCGGTGGGCTGGGCCGGGGCCGCGCCGGTCGGCTGGGCGGTCGGCTGGGCCGGCGCCTGCGAGGGGCTCTGGGTCGGCGCCTGGGGCAGCGGCTTCGGCTTGGCGTTCAGCAGCTTCTGCAGGGTCCAGTAACCCTTGGCCGCCGGGGTGATCACGTTGGCCTGGGCCCACTTGTCCCAGTCCTCGAGCTTCCAGGTCTTCAGCTCTTCGACCGTCGGCAGCTTGATCGGAGCCGCGCCCGGCTTCCCGGAGGCGCTGGCCGCGACCGACGGCGCGGCGGTCTGGGCACCGGCCGGGTCACTGTTGTCCGGCCCGCAACCGGTGGCGACCACCATGGTCAGCGCGGCGACGGAAGCGCCCAGGACGGCACGGCTCGGCCGGGATATCGGTGACATGAGTTCAAATCCCCCTGTTGACTACCGCCATACGGCCCGTTCTCCTCGGGTACGGCCCCGGGGCCGCAGGTATGGCAGGTGAGGAGTCTGCCATGCGGATAAGGAACTCCTTACACCCGGCCCCGGCCGGTACGAGGCTGTCACCGGATCGGCACGGGATCGGCACCGGGCCTCCGGCCGGGCTCCTCCTCCGGGTTCCGTGCGGCCTTCCTCTCCGGTCTCCGTGCGGCCCTCGAAAATCGGTTGCATGCCTCCGTCGGGGCTCCTAGCGTGGTTCGCGTCATCCGCCAGACAAGGAGAAGGCCGTTGCTCTACTGAGGTCCCGGGACACCGCCCCCGCCACGCAGGCCCTGCCGCCGCGTGGTGTGCGAGTGTGCGACCTCAGTCACGGCCCCGTGGCGCCTCGTTGCGCCGCCCTCCTGTCGTTCGGCCGTACCGGTTCCGCACCCGCGGTGTCTCCCCGTGTTGCTCGTCACCCCTTCAGCAACCACCCGGGAGGCCTTGCATGGCACAACCCACCACCGCCGTCCTCTGCACCGACCTCGCGTTCGAGTGGCCCGACGGCAAATCCGTCCTGGACGGCTTCCACCTCGCCGTCGGCCCCGGCCGCACCGGACTGATCGGCCTGAACGGCGCCGGCAAGTCCACCCTGCTACGGCTGATCGCCGGCGAACTCACCCCCACCGGCGGCACCGTCCGGGTCGCGGGCGAACTCGGCTACCTCCCGCAGGGACTCACGCTCGACACCGGCCTGCGGGTCGACGAGGCGCTCGGCATCCGGGCCGCCCGCGAGGCCCTGCACGCCATCGAGTCCGGTGACACCGACCAGCGGCACTTCGACGCCGTCGGCGACGACTGGGACGTCGAGGAGCGCGCCCGCGCCACCCTCGACCGGCTCGGCCTGCGCAGCCTCGACCTCGACCGCACCACCGGCGAACTCTCCGGCGGCGAGGCGGTGTTGTTGCGGCTGGCCGCCCTGCTGCTGCGCCGCCCCGACGTGCTGCTGCTGGACGAGCCCACCAACAACCTCGACCGGGCCGCCCGCGAGCGGCTCTACGAGACGGTGGCCGGCTGGCAGGGCGTCATGGTGATCGTCAGCCACGACCGCGAGCTGCTCCAGCACGTCGACCAGATCGCCGACCTGCGGGACGGCGGAGTCACCTGGTACGGCGGCAACTTCGCCGAGTACGAGCGCACCCTCGCGGCCCAGCAGGAGACGGCCGAGCGGCTGCTGCGCAACGCCGAGGCCGACGTCCAGCGCCAGAAGCGGGACTTGGTCGACGCCCGCACCAGGCTGGACCGCAGCGCCAGTTACGGCAAGAAGCGCTCGGTCACCCGCAACGACCCGCACATCATCGCCGGGATGCTCAAACGCAAGGGCCAGGAGACGGCGGGCCGGCTCACCGGCATGCACACCGAACGCCTGGAGGAGGCCAAGGCGCGGCTCACCGCCGCCGAGGAGGCGGTGCGCGACGACGCCGAGATCCGGATCGACCTGCCGCGCACCGCCGTGCCGGCCGGGCGCACCGTGCTCACCCTGCAGAAGGTCGGGCTGCCCACCGGCGGCACCGTCGACCTCGACCTGCGCGGCCCCGAGCGGATCGCCCTGGTCGGGCGCAACGGCTCCGGCAAGACCACACTGCTGCGCACGATGGCGGGCGAACTCGCCCCGCTGGAGGGCATGGTCACCACCCAGGTGCCGCTGCGCCACCTGCCGCAGCGGCTGGACCTGCTGGACGACGGGTTGACGGTCGCGGAGAACGTCAAGCTGTTCGCCCCCGGTGCCGGGGACAACGCCGTCCGCGCCCGGCTGGCCCGCTTCCTGTTCCGTGGCGGCCGGGCCGACCAGCCGGCCGGCACCCTCTCCGGCGGCGAGCGGTTCCGGGCGACGCTGGCCGCCCTGCTGCTGGCCGACCCGCCACCGCAGCTGCTGCTGCTCGACGAGCCGACCAACAACCTGGACCTCGCCAGCGTCCGTCAGCTCACCCAGGCGCTGGCCGCCTACCAGGGCGCGCTGGTCGTGGTCAGCCACGACCTGCCCTTCCTGCGCGGCCTGGGCCTGACCAGGTGGCTGGAGCTGGACGGCGAACTGAGGGTGGTGGATCCGATGTAGCGGTTAGTGCCGTCGGTCGCCCCCCGCGGACTCGGCGAGCACCCGGCGGGCCGTGCTCAGGGCGGAGTCCTTGAGCGCGGCCAGCTCCTCGGGGCTGTACACCGGGGTCCGGAGGTCCGGCGCGATGCCCGGGCCGTCGAAGGTGCTGCCGTTCCGGGTGAGGTACTCCTCGTTCGGCAGCACCACCGCGAAGTCCGGCGAGAGCGGCTTGATCAGGACGTCCGAGAAGACGCCCTGGGTGTTCTCGCCGATCCGGGTCACCCGCGGGGACCGTCCCATCAACGCCTGGGCGAAGGTCTCCGCGGCGCTGGCCGAGATCGAGGAGGTGAGCAGCGCCACCGGCCCGGTGAAGTGCTCGCCGTCCGAGGGCAGCACGGGGACGGGCACGGGCCGGGTGAACTTCGCCGGGTCGGCCGGGTCGTCGCGCGCCACCTTCCGGTAGGCGAGGTACGGGCGGTCGGTGAGCCGGGCGGTGATGTGCAGCCCGAGCGCGTCCGAGCCGCCGCCGTTCAGTCGGACGTCGAGCACCAGGCCGCTGACCCGGTCCGGATCGGCGAGCAGGGCGTCGAGGGCCTTGTCCAGCTCGGTGACCTGGCTGCGGTAGTCGCCGTCGGTGTAGCCGTCGAAGCTGCCCACCCGCAGGTAGCCGACGCCGTCGGGGAGCCGGCCCACGCCGAGCTTGCCGCCCGCGAAGAGCTGCTCCGGGCCGGTGAGCTGGGCCGCGACGGCCTCTCCGGCCCGGGCGGTCAGCTCCTTGGTGCGTACCGTCGAGCCGGGCCGCCGCCCGCCGAACACCGGGTTCGGCTGTCCGTCGACGATCCGCGCCAGTCCGGTGTGGGCGTCGCCGAGCGGCCGGAGCATGTCGACGAAGACCGCCTGCAACTGATCGGTGGACGTCGCCGGGGTGATCCGCCGCCGCTGCTCGTCCCGGACGGCGTGCCAGTCGATCCCCTTGGCCGCGAAGAAGGGGTAGTTCTCCTCGAAGTCCTCCCAGAACCGGTCGAAGACCGCGAGCGGGTCGTTCGGCGCCGGGGTGGTGCACAGCGGTGGCAGCGCCGGGATCCGGTTCAGCTCCTTGGCGCCGACCCCGCCCTCCTCGCGCTCGACGGCCCGGTTCCGGCCCGTCGGGGTGAGGGAGACCGCGTCGTTGCCCATGGCGTAGCGGACGGCGCCGTCCGGCCCGGCGGGGCCGGCCTGCGTCGCGGTGATCCAGCCGGGCACGCAGCTGTGCGCGGTCACGTCGTAGGTGGTCAGCCGACCCCCGACGACGGAGACCACCGTGCCGTAGCCGTCCATCCGCCAGACCCCCTGCAGCGGATCGCCCTTCTGCCCTTGCCCCTGTGCTCCGGCCACCCCTTCGACCGGCGTCACCCCGTCCGTCGGCGCCGCCCCGTCCGCCGCCCCGTCCGCCGACGCCGCTCCCGGCGTCACCACGGCGACCGTCGTCGCCAGTGCCGCCGTCACGACCGCGGCGGCCGCCGCCCTGCCGATACCCCTGTGCGTCATCTCCGGCCTCCGCCGAATCCCGGCTTCCCCCTGCGGAACCCCTCCGCCGCCGTGGTGCCGACGTTAGGACCCTGGGCCCCGCCCGGGCGTCATCCGACGCGCCGCCGCCGTACCCTCCTGTGGGTCCACTCGTCCGCCCGCCCGAACAGCCTCTGGAGGGATGGACGGCAAACCGTTTGACGGCGGGTGGAAATTCGTCGCACCGGGTCCAACTACCGTGCGCTGCAGTACCATCGGCGACATGCCTGCGCTCAACATCGAGTACACGGAGCACGAACTCGCCGCGATCCGCGAGGCCGCCGCGGCGGACGGCAAGAGCGTCAAGGCGTACGTCCACGACCTCAGCGTGCGGGAGCAGCAGCGGCGGGTCTTCGTCGACCACGCCGTGGCGTTCTGGAAGGGTCACCGGGCGGAGTTCGACGCCGCGGCCCCGGAGGACTCGCCCGCCGCGTGAGGCGCGGGGGAGCGGCCCGGGGAGCGGCCGGACAGGGCCGGGTCACCACCGCCCAGCTCGGCCACGACGCCGACCCGTCCTGGTGCGCGGTCGGCCGAGTGGATCCGGTCGGGAGTCGAGCTGTCAGGCGCGGGCGAGCTTCCCTGCGACTCGGGTGCCCAGCCGGTCCAGGCCGACGACGGCGAGGCCGAGCACGATGAACTCGACCGTCAGCTGGGCGATCTGGCCCCAGACGTAGCCGTAGCCCTTGGTGGTCGGGTCGAAGAAGAAGTACGGGTAGGGCGTCGGGAAGTCGTCGAACAGCGCGTTGCGGGCGAGCACGACCGCCGCGTAGCCGAGCGGGAAGGCCAGCCAGAGCGGTATGTCCTTCCAGGCCGCCGCGTTGCGCGGCTTCAGCGCCAGCCAGTCGATCAGCACCATCACCGGCGTGACGTAGTGCAGGAAGAAGGAGGACCAGTGCGCCAGCCGGTCCGGCCCGCTGACCAGTCCGGGCAGCGGGCTGGCGCCGTGCTGGAGCAGGACGTGCGAGACCAGGCCGGTGATCAGGATGTACAGCGTCGCCGCCCCGCGCAGCCGGGGTGCGGGGGCGTCCACGGTGTCGCGCTTGACCATCCAGTACACCGCGCCGATGAAGTAGCCGAGCACGATGACGTTGCTCTGCACGGTGAAGTACACCAGCGAGGCGGTCCCGAGGGACAGGCCGAGGCCCGCCGAGAGCACGATGCCCATGCGCCACCACAGCGCGGGGCGGGTCCGGACGGTCATACGGTCACCAGTTCGTTCCAGGCGATACGGGAGGTATCGGACGTCGGGAGGGGGAGATCGCACTCTACTTCCTGGCCCCGGCCGGATGGAACTCGTGTACGAACTTCGTGCAGGAGTCCTCCGGGTCACCCCGGCAGTACGAACCCCGACTCGTACGCCGCGATCACCGCCTGGGTGCGGTCCCGGGCCCCCAACTTGGCCAGCACGCTGCCGACATGGGTCTTCACCGTCTCCTGGCTGACCACCAACTGCCTTGCGATCTCCCCGTTGTTGAGCCCGGTGGCCATCAACCGCAGCACCTGCCCCTCCCGTTCGGTCAGCCGACCGATCGGCCCCCGGTCGGCGGCGGCCCCCCGCCGGCCGTCCGCGCCGTGCCGCAGCGCGAGGTCGCGCACCGCCGCCGGGAACAGCAGCGAGTCCCCGCGCGCGACCAGCCGCACCGCCTGGACCATCTCCTCCGCCCGCGCCCGCTTCAGCAGGAACCCGGCCGCGCCCGCGCGCAGCGCGTCGTACACGTGGTCGTCGTGCTCGAAGGTGGTGACCACCAGGATCCTCGGCGGCTCGGCCATCCCGCCGACCAGCTGCTCGGTGGCCCGGATCCCGTCGATGCCGGGCATCCGGACATCCATCAGCACCACGTCCGGGCGCAGTTCGCGCACCAGCGGGACGACCTCGGCGCCGTCGGCGGCCTCGCCGACCACGAAGAGGTCCGGCTCGGCGTCGATCACCACCCGCAGGCCCATCCGGACCAGCCGCTCGTCGTCCGCGATCACCACCCGGATGCCGGCCACTCCGTTCCCGCCGGCGACCCCGTTCCCGCCGGCGACCCCGTTCCCGCCGGCCGTTCCGTCGTCGCCGCTCATCCCGCTCTCGGCGCCCGTGCCGTTCCCGCCGCTCATCCCGCAGTCCCTCCCACCGGCAGCCAGACGGCCAGCCGCCACGTCGTCCCGTCCTCGCTCGGCCCCACCGCGCTCCCGCCGCGCAGGGCCGCCGCCCGTTCCCCGATCCCGCGCAGTCCGCGCCCGCCGCCGGGGCGGCTCGGGCGGGACGGGCCCAGCGGATTGGTCAGTTCGATCTCCAGCCGGTCCGCGTCCAGCCCGACCCGCAGTCCGGCCGGGGCCGGCCCGGCGTGCCGCAGCACATTGGTGAGGCCCTCCTGCACGATCCGGTACGCCTCCCGGGAGACCTCGACGGGAAGCGCGCCCAGGCCGGGCGCCAGCTCGGCGTCCACCGTCACGCCGGTGCGGGCGAGTTGGCGCAGCAGGTCGTCCAGCCCGGCCAGCGTGGGCCCGGCCGGAGCGGCACCGCCGTCCTCCTCCTCGCGCAGCAGTCCGAGCACGGTGTCCAGTTCGGCGACCGCCCCGCGCGCGGTCTCCTCGATCGCCCGCAGCGCCTCGGCGGCGAAGTCCGGGTCGGTGCGCAGCACCCGGGCGGCCGCCGAGGCCTGGATGCCGACCGCGCTGAGCGCGTGCCCGACCGAGTCGTGCAACTCGCGGGCCAGCCGGTTGCGCTGGGCCAGTACAGTGGCCCGGCGTTCGGCGGCGGTCAGCCGCTCCTCCGGGGTCGGGCCGAGCAGCGTGGGCGCCCAGCGGGCCAGCAGCGCACCACAGGCGGCACTGCTCCCGACGACCAGCAGCAGGACGGCCAGGCCCAGCGCGGGGCCGGTGAACATCCAGGCGGGGAAACGATCCGTCCAGTAGTCGGCCAGGTCCCCGGGCCCGATGAGGCCGAACAGCAGCACCACCGCGAACGGCACCCCGGCCAGCGTCATCCCGGCGACCACCCCGCCGGAGAACAGGTGCAGCACGAAGAACAGCGAGGTGCGCCGGCGGGCCGCCCAGGACCGGGACGGCCCGGTGGCCAGCTCCTCCGGCCGGGCCACCGCGCACAGCGCCCGGGCGGCGGCGCCCTCCAGCCCCCGCACCGTCGGCACCAGCGCGGTGACCGCGGCCATCGGCAGCGAGGTGAACAACGCGAGGAGTTGCAGCAGTGCTTGGCGCACGTGCCCCTGGTTCGGGTTGAGCGCCCCGAGCCCCACCACCGACAACAGGTAGTACGGCATCAGCAGGGCGCCGCCCAGCACCAGGTGCACCCAGCGCAGCCGGGCCCGCCGCCCCAGCAACGCCTCGCCCGCCCGCCGGATCCGGCTGCCCCCCGTGCTCATCCGGGCGACTCTACGTCAGCGGCGGCCTCCCGGGCGCCGCGTTCCGTCAGTGCCACCGCGCCGGCGGCCAGGATCAGTACCCCGGTCACCACCTGGGCGGCCTCTACCAGGGGCATCAGCCCGGGCACCGCCATCCGCAGGTCGGTCACCCCGGTCGTGGTCGCGCCGAAGGCGACCAACTGCCAGCTGCCCCAGCCGAACAGTGAACCGGCCGCCGTCCACGCCACCAGCAGTGGCCCGCGAAGCCGCCGCTGCGGCCGGATCCGGAACACCAGGATCAGCAGCGCCGCCGGTGCGGCCACCGCCATGGCCGCGGTCACCGTGTTCATCACCGCCACACCCCGGGAGCGCTCCTCCGCCATCGCGATCGGCACCCCGGCCGCCCCGCCCGCCGCCCAGTACGCCCGGGCCGCCGCGACGCCGACGCCGAGCAGCGCCGCGACGCAGCCGAGAGTCCGCTGGACGGTCAGGGTGGGGGTGTGCGGCAGGTCGCCGGTCCGCGCCCGCAGCAGTGTGGCCCAGCGCCGCCGGACGTACAGCACGAAGGCGGTGATCAGCGCCACGCCCTGTGCGGCGAACCCGCCGTACACCACGGCGAAGACCCAGCTGTCGAGCCCGTTGTCGTCCCCCTGGCCCGTGCTCCGCTCCGACCCCAGCACGACGGTGCTCAGCAGGTACAGCGGTAGTGCGACCAGGATGGTGCCGAGCAGCCCGGTCGCCACCCACATCGGGAACGCCACCAGCCCGGCCGGCAGCCGCCGTCCCCACGGCCGGACGAAGGCCAGTGTCAGGGCCACGGCGATGGCGTCCATCCCGACGGTCAGCAGGTTCAGCAGCCACAGCCGGTCCATCCCGCCGGGATCGCCCGACCCGACCGGATGCCCGGTCAGCCACAGCGCCTTGAGCGCCAGGTACGGCACCGTCGCCGACACCGCGATCCAGGCGGCCCCGGTCCGTACCGCTCCCTCGTTGATCCTCATGTCCCTACGCTGCCGCCGCACCCCGGCCCGCGGCCTCCGCCCCGGGGGCGATCCCGCTCCCCCCGGCGGGGGATCCTCCCGTACCTCAGGCCATCCAGTGGATCAGCCGGTCCTCGTGGTCCACCCGCCCGTCCGGGTCCGGCACCAGCCCGAGCCGCCCGGCCAGCCGGCGCGACGGCAGGTTGTCCGCCCTGATCAGCGCCGTCACCGGAATCCCGGGGAACCGCGGCAGCGCCTCCGCCATCGCTGCCCGGCACGCCTCCGCCGCGTACCCCTTGCCCCACGCCGACGGCCGGAACCGGTAGTACAGGTTGAACACCGGCTCCCCGTCCAGCGAGTGCAGGAACAGCCCGGCCACCCCGATGACCACCCCCGGCTCCTCCCGGGTCGCCACCATGCAGTACCCCACCCCGTCCCGCGGCCAGTCCGCCACGAACCCGGCCAGCTGCTCCCGCGCCGCCGCGATGTCCCGCTGCGGCCCGTCAGGGTTGTACCGGTTGGTCTCCGGATCCCCGTGGATCGCGAACATCGCCTCCGCGTCCCCCTCCTGCGGCCGGCTCAGCACCAGCCGCTCGGAGACGGTGACGATCGTCCGGCCGGAGACGGAAAGGTCGGTGGAGAGGTCGGTGGCGGGCATGGTGGCTCCCCGTGTCGTGCGTAATGGTCCAATGGCACGATAGGCCATTACGTCGACACTCGCCCGGTTATTTCCTACAGGATCGGCTCACACCCGATCGCCTTGCCCCCGGCGGTGAGGAACTGCCTTACCAGGTCGTTCTGGTCGGAGAACAGGTAGTCTCCGAGGCCGCCGCGGAGGGGCCCCTCGAAACCGCCGTCGATGGTGAAGTAGACGTCCCGGCCCTGGCAGGTGGCAACGAGTGTCCCGCGGGCGACCCATCGGGCCCGCCCGAGCGGCTCGTTGTCGGGTTGCGGGGGCACAGCGATGGGCCGCGGGTCGGTGGTGATCGCGAGGATCTGAGGCAGACTGCTCGTGCCCGGCCTGCTGATTGCGCAGGTCCAGACCGGGTCGGACGCGGTGGTGACCTGCTGCCGGTACGTCCACTGGACGTTAGGGTCCCTCGCGGGTGCGAACCCTGGAAGGCCGCAGAGGTTGTTCCAGTCCGGATCCGTCTCGGAGCCCCTTGCGGAGAGACTCGTCGGCGCAGGAAGTGTGCGGTCCGCGCAGGAGTGGTTTTTGGCAGCTCCGTTCGCGAACGCGACGGCCAGCCTCGCCCTGGCCTCGTCGTGCCCCGCGACGTCGGTGCGCACCTCGGCAAGCAGGCCCTTCGGGCACCCCTCGGGGAGCAGGGCCCACGCCACGCGGGAGGTCACCGAGCCGGCCGAATCTCCGGAGAACAGTCGGGCGTCCCCCGAGGCGAACTCGGTCGGGCCGTCACGGTTGGGCCTGAGGGTGAAGCGCACCTCCCTCTCCTTCGTCTTGAAGAGGCCGGAACTGACGGTGGCGAAGCAGTCGTTGCCGGCGGAGACCCCGGTCCGGTCGTAGGAGCCGTTTCTGTACTCGCTGATTCGTCCGGGCCCTACCGCGTCGTGCACTTGGTCCGCCGTGGCCGCCCCGTCGCAAACGGTGTCAGGTCCGCCGAGATTCGTCTGCCGGTACACCGCGAACCCCCCCGCCCCGGCCAGGAGCAGGGAGAGCGCCAGTGTTACCACCACCGACCGCCTCCGCCAGGTGTGCTTGGAGCCATCGCGCTCGGCGGACGCAGCAGGAGTGCCAGAGCATTCGTCAGGTTCAATGTCCATGGTCCTCACCCCTTGCCGAATGCGGCGTGGTACGCGTTGTCGATCCCGGTGTTGTAGAAGGGCCCCGCCTCAAGGAGCAGATGGTTCGTCACGGTGCCGGCGTGGCCGGCGTCCGCCGGAGCGATGCCGTACTGGCTCGCCTTGCCAACGATCATCGCATCCAGCTCGGAGCGTCCCGCCGAGTAGCGGTCGCTCACGCTGGCCGCAGTGGCGCTGCTGATCGGCGCCTTTGCCTGCTCGGCCCACGAGGCGGTCCCGATGTCGACGAGGCGCTGCGCTGCGTCTCCCAGTGGCACCACCTTCGAGACCCCGGGCATCAGAAAGTCCGGCGCCAGGTTCACGGGCGTGCCGATCGCGTGGTAGAGCATCCGCTGCTGCCAGTCGATGGCCGAATTCTTGGCATCCGCGTGGTCGGTGACCGCGTTGACGAACGCTGCGTCGAGCCCGCCGAGGACCTTGGCAGACTGCTGCGAGAAGGCGGACAGGGTGTGGTCCGGGCGGCCCGTGGCATCGGGCTTGAAGTCCTCGGGCCCGTAGGTGTCGAGGCGGCGGGCGATCTCCTCGGTCTGCGACTTGTGGATGATCTGGAACGTGTCCGGATCCTCCAGGGCACCGCGGACCACGCGGAGGAGTTGCTCCGGCTTTGCAGTCAGTCCGTTCGGCTGCGATGGGCCTTGCAGATCGTTGCCCAGAATTCCGAACACATCCGGTGAGTAGTCGGCGAGCATCCTGGCTACCGGTCGGCGCAGGACTGTCGCCACCGACGTTCGGTCGTCAGGCGTGGTGCCCCCGAGGGTCTTGAGCGTTTCGTCCATGATCCGTTGGCTGACCGGGTCGTGCGGCGCCGGGTGCTGGTTCCGGTCGGGGCCGCGGCTGGTGGTGGCGTCCTCCAGCATGTCCGCGAACAGCTTGTGGGACGTGTCACGCAGGACGTCTGCGGGAAGCTTGCGCTCCTGGTCCTCGTCGAGCCAGCCGCGGTCCTTGAGGAGGTGGACCAGGTTGTTGTTCTGGCTGGGGTCGAGGAACGTCTGGGTCGTTTCCCGATCGCCCTTCATCATCCGCAGGAGCGGGGCCAGCGGGTCGCCCTTCCTGGGGTCCTCGTAGAAGGCAGGGCCCCACAGGTCCATGCCCTTGAGCTTGTTGTTGGCCTCGTAGTCGAGCAGGTCGGTGCCGACCCTGCGCACGAAGGCCTTGTCGAAGGTCCCCTTCGTCTCCATCAGCGTGGTGAGCGCCAGGTACGTGTCGTTCGGGCCGCCCGGACCGCGGGCGGCCCGGAACAGCCCGTTCTCCCATTCCTTGCCCATCCCGTTGTCACGGGTGCCGGTGGCGAGCACCACGGCCATGTTGCCGTAGACGTCTTGGTAGCCCTTGGCGTTGTGGTGGCCTTGCGCGAGGTCGCCGAGGATCTTGCTGTAGTCGAGGAAGGCTTCCGGACCGGTCTGCCCGTTGCACTGGAGGCCGGTGAGCAGCGTGGTCGCGAACTCCTTGTTCTCCGCGTTGGCGGCCAGCAGCGCCTGCAACTGCTTGAGTTCGTCATCGGAGAGGTCGTAGGCCTTGGAGATCAGGTCCTGCGCCCGCTTGGCGTCGCTGACCGGGCCGGTGCCGCCGGGGGTGGGGTTGAAGACGGCGTTGCTGGTGCCGATGTCGCTCTGAAGGTGGAGAGTGGCCCGCTGGTCGGCGGCGGTGGCCTTTTCGACGGCCTTGCCCAGACGGTCCGAGATTGCGAGGGACTTGGCGGCCATGTCCCGTGCCAGGACCTCGCTGTCCGTGTCGTTCCTCGCATCCTTCGGGAGGCTCCAGCTCACAGTGCCGTCAGCCGAGACGCTCAGTCCCTGCGCCTGCGCGTCGTGGAGGGCCGTGTCCAGGTCGTGGCGGGCGGCGGTGAAGTCCTCGGCGGCGGTCTTCATGATCGCGGCGAGGGAGGTGGCGACGGCCGAGCCCTTCTTGAAGTCGTCGTCGATGCCCTGCAGCGCCTTGGTGGCGCTGTCCGCGGCGTCGCCCTTCCAGCCGGCCCGTTGCGCGGTGCTGGTGAGGTCCTTGGTGACCCGACCGTCCAGGGCGGTGAGGGCCTTGGCGACCCCGGCCCATGCCTCGGCGGCGTCGGAGACCCCGGAGAAGTCGGCTTCGTGCAGTTCCTTGAAGGACACCATGTGTCCGTTCCCCCTTCTGACTTCTACCGGGTCGCGCGCAGATCGGCGGTGGTCGTGAGCTCGTTGGAGTGGTAGTTCTGCCGCGTCTGGTCGAGGCCCGTGGCGGCGTTGTCGACCTTGTCGTGCAGGGTCTTGCACTGCTGGAGCCACCGTTCGGTGCTGCCGGTGAGGGCGGCACCGAAGGAGAAGCCGCGGATCCTGGTGGCGGCGGTGCTCGCGTACTCGGTGAGGCTGTGCGCGCCGGGCCCGGCCTTGGCGTTGGCGTCGTCGAGGTCGGTGGCGATCTGCCGGGCGAGTCCGGCGGAGGCGGTGAGCTCGTACGGGGTGTCCAGTCGGCTGGTGACCTTGCCGGGCGGGATGAAGGGGAGTTGCGGCACGGTGGTGCCGTTGTCGGCCGGCGCCGGAGGGGCGTACGGCGATTTCTTGGCCGCCGTGCTCGGCATCGGGTCCGTCGCCGGGGCGACCGGTCCGGTGGTGAAGTACGGGCTGCCCATGTGTGTGTCCTCCCCTGGACGTTGGGGGGTCGTGCACCCCCCGCGACATGACGACCGTACAGGTCGGCTCCGTCAGTGCACCGACCCACCCTCCGTGCCGTCGGCCGCACTGGGCGTGATCGATTCCATCAGGGCTTACGCGGGGGTGAATTGGCGACACGGGCCCGGGGTCGAGGGCTTGTTACCGGCCGGTCGCTTGCCTATCATCGCGAGTGTTACAGCTTTACTGTCAAACCCCGGAGGGTTCTGCAGCCAGTGCGTGACACAAGCAGTCCGGTGGCCGGTGCGGGCGGGCCGGGGCCGTTGGCGGGTGTGCGGGTGGTCGAGCTCGCCGGGATCGGGCCGGGGCCGTTCGCGGCGATGCTGTTGGGCGACCTCGGGGCGGACGTGGTGCGGGTGGACCGCCCGGAGCCGTCGCCGCTCGGCACCGACCCGGCGTACGACCTCACCAACCGGAACAAGCGCTCGGTGCTGGTCGACCTCAAGTCGCCCGAGGGGCCCGGCCTGGTGCTGGACCTGGTCGAGCGGGCCGACCTGCTGATCGAGGGCTACCGGCCCGGGGTGGCGGAGCGGCTCGGCGTGGGCCCGGAGGCTTGTCTGGCGCGCAATCCGGCGCTGGTGTACGGGCGGATGACCGGCTGGGGCCAGCAGGGGCCGCGGGCCGCCACCGCCGGGCACGACCTCGGGTACGCGGCGGTGGCCGGGGTGCTCGGGCTGGTCGCCTCGCCGGGCGGGGCCGACGCGCCGCCCGGGATCCCGGCGAACCTGCTGGGCGACTACGCGGGCGGCTCGCTCTACCTGGTCGTCGGCCTGCTGGCCGGGCTGCACCACGCCCGTACCACCGGGGCCGGGCAGGTGGTCGACGCCGCGATCGTGGACGGTGCGGCCCACCTCGGCAGCATGCTGTGGGGGCTGTTGGCGGCCGGCCACTGGCAGGACCGCCGGGGCGTCAACCTGCTGGACGGCGGTGCACCCTTCTACGCGATCTACCGGGCCGCCGACGGTGGGCACCTCGCGGTGGGCGCGCTGGAGCCGCGGTTCTACGCCGAGTTCGCCCGCCTGTTGGAGCTCGGCCCGGACGCGCCCGGTCAGTACGACCTCGCCCGCTGGCCCGAACTGCACGCCCTGATCGCGGCCCGCTTCGCCACCCGGACCAGGGGCGAGTGGGAGGCCGTCTTCGCGGGCTCGGACGCCTGCGTGGAACCGGTTCTGACGATGCGTCAGGCGGCTGTTGAGGAGCACCTGTCGGCCCGCGGCACCTATGTCGAGGCGGACGGCGTGACCCAGCCCGCGCCCGCCCCGCGCTTCTCCGCCACCCCCGGCGCGCTGCGCCGCCCACCGGCCCGGCCGGGGGCGGACACCGCCGAGGTGGCCCGGGAGTGGGGCGTTCCGGCGCTCCGGCCCGCGAGCAGCGCCACCGAATCCGTCAACTCAGCGGCAGAGCAAGGGGAGTAGCGTTGCAGCGCGAGATCTTCACCGAGCAGCACGAGGACTTCCGGGCCACCGTGAAGGCCTTCCTCGCCAAGGAGGTGCTGCCCCACTACGACCGCTGGGAGAAGGCGGGCATCGTCGACCGCTCCGTCTGGCTGGCGGCCGGCCGACAGGGGCTGCTCGGGACGGCCGTGCCCGAGGAGTTCGGCGGTGGCGGCGCCCCGGACTTCCGTTACGCCGCCGTGCTGGCCGAGGAGTTCGCCCGGGCCGGGGCCTCCGGACTGGCGATCGGGCTGCACAACGACATCATCGGCCCGTACCTCACCTCGCTCGCCACCGAGGAGCAGAAGCGCCGCTGGCTGCCGGGCTTCTGCAGCGGCGAGCTGATCACCGCGATCGCGATGACCGAGCCGGGCACCGGCTCCGACCTCCAGGGCATCCGCACCCAGGCGGTCGACCAGGGTGACCACTTCCTGCTCAACGGCGCCAAGACCTTCATCTCCAACGGCATCCTGGCCGACCTGGTCATCGTGGTCGCCCGGACCACGCCCGAGGGCGGCGCGCACGGGCTGAGCCTGCTGGCCGTCGAGCGCGGCACACCCGGGTTCGAGCGCGGCCGGAACCTGGACAAGATCGGCCAGAAGGCCCAGGACACCGCCGAGTTGTTCTTCGAGGACGTCCGGGTGCCGAAGGAGAACCTGCTCGGCGAGCTCAACGGCGGCTTCGTCCACCTGATGCAGAACCTCGCTCAGGAGCGGCTGACCATCGCCGCCGCGGCGATCGCCGGCGCCGAGTACCTGGTGGAGATCACCACCGACTACGTCAAGCAGCGCGAGGCCTTCGGTCGTCCGCTGGCCAAGCTCCAGCACGTCCGCTTCGAGATCGCCGAACTGGCCACCGAGTGCGCGATCACCCGGACCTTCGTCGACCGCTGCATCACCGAGCACAACCGCTACGCGCTCACCCCGGCCGACGCCTCGATGGCCAAGTGGTGGGCCACCGAACTGCAGAAGCGCACGGCCGACCGCTGCCTCCAACTCCATGGCGGCTACGGGTACATGAGCGAGTTCCCGGTCGCCCGGGCGTTCACCGACGGTCGGATCCAGACGATCTACGGCGGCACCACCGAGATCATGAAGGAGATCGTCGGCCGCTCCATCCTCGGCTGAGCCCCGTCGCCCTCGGCCGGGCCCCGCCCGGCGCCGCCGCCCCTACCCCCAGGCCCCGTCCGGCGCCGCCCGCTCCCCAGGCCCCGGAAGGCCCCCGGACCCGCAGGAACCCTCGCCCCGAAAGGCATCCCCATCGTGACCACCGAAGCGTACGTCTACGACGCGATCCGCACCCCGCGCGGCCGCGGCAAGGCCACCGGCTCGCTGCACGGCACCAAGCCGATCGACCTGGTCGTCGGCCTGATCCACGAACTGCGCCGCCGATACCCCGAGTTGGACCCGGCCGCGATCGACGACATCGTGCTCGGCGTGGTCAGCCCGATCGGCGACCAGGGCTCCGACATCGCCCGGATCGCCGCCATCGCGGCCGGTCTGCCCGACACGGTGGCCGGCGTCCAGGAGAACCGCTTCTGCGCCTCCGGCCTGGAAGCCGTCAACCTGGCCGCCGCCAAGGTCCGTTCGGGTTGGGAGGACCTGATCCTGGCCGGCGGCGTGGAGTCGATGTCCCGGGTCAAGATGGCCTCCGACGGCGGCGCCTGGTTCGCCGACCCGATGACCTCGTACGAGACCAACTTCGCCCCGCAGGGCATCGGCGCCGACCTCATCGCCACCATCGGCGGCTTCTCCCGCACCGACGTGGACGCCTTCGCCGCCGAGTCCCAGGCCCGCGCCGCCAAGGCCCAGGCGGACGGCCTGTTCGACCGCTCGGTGGTCCCGGTCCGCGACCGCAACGGCCTGGTCGTGCTGGAGCGCGACGAGTTCATCCGCCCCGGCACCACCGTCGAGACCCTGGCCGCCCTCAAGCCGTCCTTCGCCGCGATCGGCGAGGCCGGCGGCTTCGACGCCGTCGCCCTGCAGAAGTACCACTGGGTGGAGGCCATCGATCACGTCCACCACGCGGGCAACTCCTCCGGCATCGTGGACGGCGCCGCGCTCGTCGCGATCGGCAACCGCGAGGTCGGCGAACGGTATGGGCTGCGCCCGCGCGCCCGGATCGTCTCCGCCGCCGTTTCCGGCTCCGAGCCGACCATCATGCTCACCGGCCCCGCCCCGGCCACCCGCAAGGCGCTCGCCAAGGCCGGGCTCACCGCCGCCGACATCGACCTGGTCGAGATCAACGAGGCCTTCGCGGCGGTCGCCCTGCGCTTCATCGGCGAACTCGGCTTCCGGCCCGACCAGGTGAACGTCAACGGTGGCGCGATCGCCCTCGGCCACCCGCTCGGCGCCACCGGCGCGATGCTGCTCGGCACCGTCGTCGACGAGCTGGAGCGGCGTGACCTGCGCTACGGCCTGATCACCCTGTGCGTGGGCGGTGGCATGGGCGTCGCCACCATCGTCGAGCGCGTCTGACCACCCCGCCCCCCGCAGACCGGTAGAGCAGACCGGTAGACCTGGAGACCGTGAACTCATGAGCGACACCACCACCATCCGCTGGGAGCAGGACCAGGACGGCGTGGTCACCCTCGTCCTCGACGACCCCACCCAGTCCGTCAACACCATGAACGAGGCCTTCACGGCCGACTTCGAGGCCGTGGTCCAGCGGCTGGCGAGCCTGGGGGACGCGCTGCGCGGCGTGGTCGTCACCTCCGGCAAGAAGACCTTCTTCGCCGGCGGCGACCTGCGGATGCTCTCCGCGGCCCGCCCCGAGGAGGCCGAGGTCGTCTTCGAGAAGTCCATGCGGATCAAGCGCTCGCTGCGCACGCTGGAGACCCTCGGCAAGCCGGTCGTCGCCGCCGTCAACGGCAGCGCCCTCGGCGGCGGACTGGAGATCGCCCTCGCCTGTCACCACCGGATCGCGCTGGACACCCCCGCCAGCCGGATCGGCCTGCCCGAGGTCACCCTCGGCCTGCTGCCGGGCGGCGGCGGTGTGGTCCGTACGGTGCGGCTGTTCGGCATCACCGACGCCCTGCTGAAGTTCCTGCTGCAGGGCCGCCAGTACCGCCCGGCACAGGCGCTGGAGCACGGCCTGGTGCACGAACTGGTCGACACCCCGGAGGAGTTGACCGCGCGAGCGAAGGCCTGGATCGAGGCCAACCCGACCGCCGTCCAGCCCTGGGACGTCAAGGGCTACAAGATCCCCGGCGGCACCCCGGCCACCCCCGCCTTCGCCGCCAACCTGCCCGCCTTTCCGGCCAATCTGCGCAAGCAGCTCAACGGCGCCCCCTACCCGGCCCCGCGCAACGTGCTGGCGGCGGCCGTGGAGAGCAGCCAGGTCGACGTCGACACCGCGATGGCGATCGAGGCCCGCTACTTCACCGAGCTGGCCTGCGGGCAGACCAGCAAGAACATGATCCAGGCGCTGTTCTTCGACATGCAGGCGGTCAACTCCGGTGCCGGGCGCCCCAAGGACGTCGAGAAGCGGCCGGTCCGCAAGGTCGCGGTGCTCGGCGCCGGGATGATGGGCGCCGGCATCGCCTACGCCTGCGCCAAGGCCGGCATCGAGGTCGTGCTCAAGGACGTCAGCGCGGAGGCCGCCGAACGGGGGAAGGCCTACTCCGAGGGCCTGTTGAACAAGGCAATCGCCCGCGGCCGCTCCACCGAGGCCAAGCGCGACGCCCTGCTCGCCCGGATCACCACCACCTCCGAGGCCGCCGACCTGGCCGGCTGCGACGCGGTGATCGAGGCGGTCTTCGAGAACACCGAGCTCAAGCACAAGGTGTTCCAGGAGATCGAGGGCGTGGTCGCCCCCGACGCGCTGCTCTGCTCCAACACCTCCACCCTGCCGATCGGCGTACTCGCCGAAGGCGTCCAGCGCACCGGCGACTTCATCGGCCTGCACTTCTTCTCGCCGGTCGACAAGATGCGCCTGGTCGAGATCATCCGCGGCCCGCAGACCGGCGACGAGGCGCTCGCCCGCGCCTTCGACCTGGTCCGGCAGATCGACAGGACGCCGATCGTGGTCAACGACTCGCGGGGCTTCTTCACCTCCCGGGTGATCGGCCAGTTCCTCAACGAGGGCGTCGCCATGGTCGGCGAGGGCATCCACCCGTCCTCGATCGAGCAGGCCGCCGCCCAGGCCGGCTACCCCGCCAAGGTGCTCTCCCTGATGGACGAGCTCACCCTCACCCTGCCGCGCAAGATCCGCGACGAGTACCGGCTCGCGGTCGAGTCCGCCGGTGGGACTTGGACCCCGCACCCGGCGGACGCCGTGGTGGACCGGATGGTCGACGAGTTCGGCCGCCCCGGGCGCAGCGGCGGCGCGGGCTTCTACGAGTACGGCGAGGACGGCAAGCGCGGCCGGCTCTGGCCGGGGCTGCTGGAGCACTTCTCCGTCGCGGGCTCCGCCGATCCCTCCGAGGTCCCGTTCGAGGACCTCAAGGAGCGGATGCTGTTCAGCGAGGCGATCGACTCGGTGCGCTGCCTGGAGGAGGGCGTGCTCACCTCGGTCGCCGACGCCAACGTGGGCTCGATCCTGGGCATCGGCTTCCCGGCCTGGACGGGTGGCGTCTTCCAGTACATCAACGGGTACGAGGGCGGCCCGGCCGGCTTCGCTGCCCGCGCCCGCGAACTCGCGGCCGCGTACGGCGAGCGGTTCGCGCCGCCGGCGCTGCTGGAGCGGATCGCGGCGGAGGGGCGGACCTTCACCTCCTGATCAGCGGCCGAGTCGTCGTGAGACGCCGGGCGGCCAGGTGAGGGGAGCCATCGAGGGCAACCGACTGAGAGCCGTACCCGGCGTCTCTGGGCGTCCGGACCATACGACTGGCCCGTCCAACCCATCAACAACGTAGGACCGACTGACCGGGTGGGCCCCTGCGGGCCTGGGCCCCGCAGGCCTGGGCCCCGCGGGCCTGGGCCTACGGGCCCGGGACTGGGACTGGGACTCGGGGGGGTCAGGGTGAGGCCGGGCCGCGTGCGGGTGCGGCCTCACCCGGTTCCCCGCCCAACTCCCCGCCCAACTCGCCGCCCAACTCGCCGCCCAACTCCTCGCCCAACTCCTCGCCCAACTCCTCGCCCAAGGACCGCTGGAACGCGGTGACCAGCGCCTGCGCCACCATCGGCTGGATGTGGTCGGTCAGCTCCTTCATCCGGGCCAGCTCCGCCGGATCCGGCTCGCTCTCCCGGTACGGCTTCCACACCGTCTCCCGGAACAGCCGCTGCAACTCCCGCGCCGTCGCCCGGCTGTGCTCCACGACCACCGCGCGGGCGGCCAGCAGCGTCTCCAGCGGGATCGGCACGTCCAGGATCCGCACGCCCAACGGCAGCAGGCCCGGGTCCGCCCGGAACACCTCAGGGTCGGGCGTGCGCTCCAGCGCCCCCATCGCGACCAGGCGTTCCAGCTGCTCCTCCGACAGCCCCCGACCGGCCCGCCGCTCCAACTGCGCCCGGCCCACCTCCTCGGCCGCCTCCGGCGTCCAGGACGCCACCAGCGCCCGGTGGATCGCCAGGCCCAGCGGGGTGCTGTCCTCGGGCAGCCGGGCCAGGTACCGCTCGATCGCGGCCAGCGTCAGCCCCTGCCGCTGCAACTCCTCGATCAGCCCCAGCCGGTCCAGGTGCGCGGCCCCGTACAGGCCCACCCGCCGCGGCCCCAGCTCGGGAGGCGGCAGCAGCCCCTTCGTGCCGTAGAACCGCACAGTCCGCACCGTCACCCCGGCCCGCGCCGCCAACTCGTCGACCGTCAGCCGCACCTCGCCCACCCCGGCGCCGTGCTCCCCCATCTGCTGCCTCCCGCGCTGGCACATTCCTGCTGTGACAGCAGCAGTGTGACAGTGCGGTTCGATCCGGTCCATCGGACGGGGTGACCCGGAGCCCCAACGACCGGACCGGCACGCGCCCCGGTGTACGGGGGAGCGCCGGTCCGGTCGGGCGAGGGCGTTGGGTCGGGCGAGGCCTGCTGTCGGGCGAGGCCGGTGGGTCAGGCGAGGGCGGCGTGGTGGCGGCGGGTGACCTCGGGGTGGGCTCGGGTGTAGCCCTTCCACTCATTGAATCCGAAGTCGGCGAAGAGGGGGTTGGCCGGGTCTTCGGTGGCGCCGGGGGCGTGGTGGGCGAGGGGGAAGTCGAGCGGCGCGATGTGGGCGTCGAGCCGGGGGTTGTAGAAGAACGGGACGGAGTAGCGCTCGCGGGCTCCGGCCGGGCTGACCACCCGGTGGCTGGTGGCCTTGAGGTAACCGTCGGTGGCCACCTCCAGGAGCTCGCCGAGGTTGACCACGAAGGCGCCGTCGAGTGGCGGGACGTCCAGGAAGGTGCCGTCCGGGCGCTCGACCTGGAGTCCGCCGACGGTGTCCTGGAGCAGCAGGGTGATGAACCCGTAGTCCTTGTGGGCGCCGACGCCCTGACCGGCGCCGTCCGGGGCGGTGCCGGGGTAGCGGACCAGCTTGAGGCGCAGGTGGGGGTGGCCGGCGAAGGCGTCGTCGTAGAAGTCGGGGCGGGCGCCGATCGAGGCGAGGAGTTCGTGCAGCAGGCGCTGGGCGATCGTGCCGAGGTGGTCGATCCAGCCCAGGGCGGCGGTGCGCAGTTCGGGGAGCGCGGCCGGCCACTGGTTGGGGCCCTCCAGCCACCAGTACGGGGGCTCGCCGGTGCCGGGGGCGTGCGGGGGCAGCTCGGCGCCGATGTCCAACTGGTCGCGCCAGTCCTGGCTGCCGCCGGTGCGCTCGTCGCCGGTGCGGGTGTAGCCGCGGTAGTGGGGGGAGTTCAGGTTGCTCACGGAGAGCCGGTCGGCCTCGGGGAGGGCGAAGAAGGCGCGCATGGCTCCGGTGAGCGCGGCCGTTTCCTCCGGGGTGATGCCGTGGCCGACGAGCTGGAAGAAGCCGACGCCGGTGGCCGCGGTGCGGAGTTCGTCGTGCAGCCGGCGGCGGTCCTCCGGGCTGCCGTCGGCGAGCGAGAGGTCGATCACCGGGAGGGCGTCGGGGTGGGTCCCTGGACCTGTTGCGGCACCCACTTCGGCACCTGCCGGGAGGCGGGCCGCAGGGTGGGTCTCGGTGCCGGTCTCGGGGCCGCTCTCAGGGCGAGGCTCCGGGTGCGGCTCCGGGGTGGCGCTGGTTCCGGATATGGGCGTGTGCTGCTGCGTCATGTGTGACATCCGCTGGTCTCGTCCCGGCTGGTCCCGGTGGTCGACCAGGGGAGGCCGGAGCCGCGCCTGGTGCGGCGGGTGCTCCGGTAGCCGGGAGGTGGTGGCGGCCGCTCGGGGCCGCCATGAGGGTGGGTGGCGCGAGGTTCAGCCGGAGCGTCGACAGGACATGCTCGTCACGCGGAGCAGGTCCACGTGGCGGCGGCGAACAAGGATGAGCACCTCACCAGCGTAGATGACCCGTTCGGTGGCGGGCGAACCCCCCTGCGGCGGAAGGTCGCCCGTCGCTTGTCAGGGATCGGTCACATTGGGTGTCTCCTGGGCGGGGTGGTGTCGATTGTGGCTTGGGATCGAGGGCTGTCAGGCGATCGTTATCGAGGGCTGTCAGGCGTTGTTGAGGTAGGCCAGGACGGCCAGGACGCGACGGTTGTCGTCATCGGAGGGCTGGAGGTCGAGCCGGACGAAGATCGACGCGGTGTGCTTGGCGACCGCTCGCTCGGTGATCACCAGCTGCTGGGCGATCGCCGCGTTCGAGCGGCCCTCTGCCATCAGCCCCAGCACCTGCCGCTCCCGTGGGGAGAGGGTGGAGACCGGGCCGGCCGAGGAGTTGTGGGTCAGCAGCCGGGTGATCACCTCCGGATCCATCGCGGTACCGCCCTGGGCGACCCGCCGGATGGCGTCCAGGAACTGCGCGCCGTCCAGCACGCGGTCCTTGAGCAGGTAGCCGATGCCGCCCGAGCTGCCCGCCAGCAGCTCGCGGGCGTAGAGCTGCTCCACGAACTGCGACAGCACCAGCACGGGCAGGCCCGGGTGGGCCTGCCGGGCCGCCAGTGCCGCGCGCAGCCCCTCGTCCGTGAAGCTCGGCGGCAGTCGTACGTCGACCACGGCGATGTCGGGCCGCTCGGCGGCCACCGCGGTGAGCAGCTGCTCGCCGTTCTCGACCGCCGCGGTGACCTTCATGCCGTTGGCCTCCAGTAGCCGGGTCAGCCCGTCCCGGAGGAGGAAGAGGTCTTCCGCGATGACAACGCGCACGGGATCTCCAGGTTCACAATGGTCGGTCCACCGGACGGGCTGCTGATCGCGAGCACCCCGTCGAAGGCGGCCAGTCGCCGTTCGGTTCCGCTGAGGCCGGTGCCCCGGGACGGGTCCGCGCCTCCGCGCCCGTCGTCGGTGACCGATATCCGCAGCAGCCCGTCACTGTGCCCTATCTCGATCCATACGTGCGAGGCCCCGGAGTGTTTCACCGCGTTGGCCAGCAGTTCGCTCACCGCGAAGTAGGCGGCCGACTCCACCGGAGCCGGGGCCCGGCCGGGCAGGCTGCCGGCGAAGGTGACCGGCAGCGGCAGGTCCAGTGCGGTCGCCTCCACAGCGTCGGCCAGGCCTCGGTCGGCCAGCACCGGTGGGTGGATGCCCCGGACCAGGTCCCGCAGTTCGCTCAGCGCCTTCACCGAAGAGGTCCGGGCCTCGACCAGCAGTGGCCCGAGGGCCTCCGGATCGTGCTTCACCTGTTCGGCGACGGTCAGCAGCATGCCCAGCGCCACCAGCCGGGCCTGCGCGCCGTCGTGCAGGTCCCGCTCGATCCGGCGCAGCTCGGCCGCCCCGGCATCGATGGTGTCCGCCCTGGTGCGCGACAGGTGGCTGACCTGGCGGGCGAGTTCGGTCCGCCGGGACGGTCCGAGCAGGGACCGTGCTGCCTTCGCGTGCATCCGCAGCACGGGCGGCGCGGCCCACAGGATCGCGAACGGGGCCATCCAGACACCCATGCCGTAGACGATCACCAGCGGGAACAGCAGCCCGTTCCGCCCGAAGATCTCCATGGCGACCGGCGTCAACAGCACGGCCGCGGCCGTGAACAGTACGGTGAGTCCGCTGAGGAACGCCCAGGCGAGGTCCCGCCAGGTCGCCGGGTCGGTCAGCCAGCCGCCGGACCGCAGCCGCTCCCAGGAGCCGCCCCCGCCGGTCGGGCGGCGGTACGGCACCGGGATCGGCTGCCCGCTCCACCGGTCGACGACCCGCCGGGTCTCGGTGGCGATCCAGCGCGCGCCGAACAGCCCGAGCACCAGCAGCGAGGGCGCCAGCCAGAGCGAGACGGACCGCCCGCCGGGGGCGGCGCCGCCGTACAGGTGGGTGGCCGTCACCGCGAGCGCGCCGGGGGCGAACAGGACGGCTCCGATCGCCCGACCGCCACCGCCGGTGGCCCAGCAGAGCGCCCACAGGGCGACCGGGCCCAGCGGCACCGCCAGGATCAGCGGGCCGCCCAGGCCGAACGGCCGGGACTCGTCGGGCCCGAGCAGCGCGGCGCCGAGCAGGACCGGTCCGGCCAGCAGCGAGATCAGGCCCGTCACGGCCAACGTCACCACGTACCAGGCGCGCGCGCCGTCCGCACAGGCCCGGCCCACCCGCCGGGCCGCCCGGCCGATCTCTTCTGCCCTCATGTCGCGCCCCCTCCGTCCTGAGCCCTGCCGAGGGCTCGAAGCCTGGGTTCCGGAGACCCCGCCGGCCTCTGTCCCGATCTTTCGCTGAGTCAGTCTGCCCCGCCCGCAAGCCCGAAGCTCTAGGCCTGAACACCCAGTTCGAGGTGTATCTGGATACACCCCCAGGACGCCGCTCAGACGGCTGTCCGCACCCGGTCGCGGATTCGTAGCGTGATGTTCCGTCAGCCGGCCCGGGTCTCCCCGGCGCCGGACCGCGAACCGTGGAGGGCCCGTGAACGCGCCGATCATCAGGATCCGTGGCGTCAGCAAGACGTACGACGGAACCGACGCCGCCCGTCCGGCTCTGGCCGAACTCGACCTCGAGGTGCGGGCGGGAGAGGCGCTGGCCGTGCTCGGCCGCTCGGGCAGTGGCAAGTCCACGCTGCTGAACCTGATCGCCGGCCTCGACCGCCCGAGCGAGGGCGGAGTCGAGGTGGACGGCGTGGCCGTCCACGAGCTCGGCGAGGCCGCGCTCGCCGAGTACCGGCGGACGCGGATCGGCATGGTGTTCCAGTTCTTCAACCTGCTGGACGACCTGAACGTGGAGGACAACGTGCTGCTCCCGGCCCAACTCGCCGGGATGCGGCGGGAGCAGGCCCGGGCCCGGGCCGGGGAGCTGCTGGAGCGGCTCGGGGTGGCCCGGCACGCCAAGGCCTTCCCGGGGCGGCTCTCCGGCGGTGAGCGCCAACGCGTCGCGGTGGCGAGGGCGCTGATGAACCGCCCGCCGCTGCTGCTGGCGGACGAACCCACCGGGGCGCTGGACAGCACCTCCGCCGCCGACGTCCGCGACCTGCTCCGCCGGCTCAACGCGGAGGGCCAGACGATCCTGCTGGTCACCCATGACACCGCGCTCGCCGAGGCCTGCGCCGACCGGACGATCGAGCTGCTCGACGGCCGCCTGATCCGGGACACGGCCGGCGCCCAGGTGGCCGGCGGCCGGAGTGGAGCGGGCGCATGAACGCGATGGGAAAGGTGGTCCGGGCCGGGGTCGGCCGCAAGCGGGTGCAGACCCTGGTGATGGTGCTCACCACGATGATGTCCGTGACGGCCTGCATCCTCGCCCTCGGGCTGCTGGTCGCAGCCCAGGCCCCGTATGAGCGCTCCTTCACCGACCAGCACGGCGCGCACCTCAACGTGCTGTACGACCAGACCAAGGCGAGCCCCGCCCAACTCGCCGCGGCCGCGCACGCGCCCGGGGTGACGGCCTCGTCCGGGCCCTACCCGGCGGTCACCCTCCAGCCGCGGGCCGGCCAGGACACCAGGATCCCGCCGGCCGGCAGCCTGCTGCCGCCGATGACGCTGGTCGGCCGGGCGCAGGACGGCCCGATGGACGACCTGCGGATCACCATGGGCCGCTGGGTCGCGGGCCCCGGCGAGGTGGTGTTCCTGAACGGGCACTCACCGCTGGCGGTCGGGGACAGCGCGCAGTTCCCTGATCTGCCCGGGCACCCGACGCTCAAGGTCGTCGGCCTGGCAGACTCGGTCTCCTGGAGCGCGGACGGCTGGGTCGCCCCCGAACAGGTGGCCGGGCTGACGGCACCGGGCACCACGCCCGCCGCCCAGTACCTCTACCGCTTCGCCCACGCCGGCAGCGACGCCGAGATGGAGGCCGACCACGCGGCGATCGCCGCCGCGGTGCCGAGCGGCGCGCTCATCAAGGCGACCACCAACCGGCCCGCCCAGGCGGAGGCGAACCGGACGGCCTCGACCTTCGTCCCCTTCGTCACCGCCTTCGGGGTGCTCGGCCTGGCCATGTCGGTGCTGATCATCGGCGTCGTGGTCAGCGGCGCGGTGAGCGCCGCCACCCGGCGGATCGGCATCCTCAAGTCCCTGGGCTTCACCCCGGCCCAGGTGGCACGCGCCTACGTCGGCCAGGCGCTGATCCCCGCCGGGATCGGCACCGCGCTGGGCGTGGTCGGGGGCAACCTGCTGTCCGTGCCGGTGCTCGGAATCGCCCACAAGGCGCTGCGCGGAGGGCTGCTGGGCATCCCGACCTGGGTGGACGTGGTGGTCGCGGTGGTGGCCCTGGGCGCGGTGGCCGGCACCGCGCTGGTGCCCGCGCTGCGGGCCGGACGGCTGCGCACGGTGGAGGCGCTCGCGGTCGGCCGGACGGCGCCGGGCGCCAGGCGGGCGGCCGCCAGGGGCGCGTCGGGACGGGCCACAGCGGCCGGTCTGCCGACCCGGATGCAGAACCTGACCGGCCGGCTGCCGGTGCCCCGCGCCCTCAGCCTCGGGCTGGCGTCCCCGCTGAACCGGCCGGGCCGCTCGGCGACCACCGCGGCCGCGGTGGTGCTCGGCACGGTCGGGGTCACCCTCTGCGTCGGTCTGACGCTCTCCCTGGGCTCGCTCCAGAACGGCCTGACGGCCGACCGCGGGGGCAAGGTCGTGGTCCAGGCCCCGTTCGACGGCTCCAAGCCCGTCGACCACGTGGACGAGGCGGCCGTGCGGAAGGCGATCGAGTCCCGCCCCGGCACCCGGGCCTGGTACAGCAGCGTGCCGACCTCGGCCACCGTGGCCGGGAACACCGGACGCTCCCAGCTGGTCGCCTTCACCGGCGATGCCTCCTGGAGCGGCTTCCAGCTGGTCACGGGTCGCTGGTTCCACGGCCCCGGCGAGGTGGTGGTCGGCGCAGCCTTCCTGCGGGCCAACCAGGCGAAGGTCGGTGACACCGTCACCCTCACCGACCACGGGCGCAGCACCCCGGCGAAGATCACCGGCGAGGTCCTGACCGTCGAGGACCTGCTGTTCATGGACCGAGCCTCGCTGGATCCGCTCGGCGGCGCGGTCCACCCCGAAGCGCTCTCCTTCCACATCGACCTCACCCAGGGCACCGACGCCAAGGTCTACGCCGACGGGTTGGACGCGGTGGTGGAACCGATGGGGCTGAGCGCCGACCCCGGAGAGGAGCACCTCAACATCGTGGTGCTGGCGATGAACACCCTGGCGGGCATGCTCACACTGCTGCTCTCCGTGGTGGCCGGGCTCGGGGTGCTCAACACGGTGCTGCTGGACACCAGGGAACGGGTGCACGACCTCGGGGTGCTCAAGGCACTCGGGATGTCGCCCCGGCAGACCGTCGGCATGGTGCTCACCTCGGTCTGCGGCAGCGGCTTGCTGGCCGGGCTGATCGGGGTCCCGATCGGGATCGCGGTGCACCATCTGGTGATGCCCGCGATGGCCCGCGCCGCCGGGATCGGGGTGCCGGACGAGGACCTCACGGTGTTCGCCCCGTCGGTGGTGGGTCCGCTGATACTCGGCGGCCTGGTGTTGGCGCTGCTCGGCGCCCTCCTGCCGGCCACTTGGGCCGCCCGCACCCGGACGGTCACGGCGCTGCGGACGGAGTGACAGTGGGGACGGAGTGACCGCGGGGGAGAGGGCAGCGGCTTCCGAGCTCGCCCCCCTCCGCCGGGCCGCCCCGATGGGCCCGCCCCCTCCGGAAGCGGACCCAGAGCTCGGCTCAGGAGAGCCGTGCCGCCGCGTACGCCTCCATGGCGGCGCGCTGGTAGGCGGCCAGCCCCGGGGCGATGGCCTCGTACGCGGCGTTCCACTGCTCGTTCTCCGTGCACGAGCGCGCGATGGCGAGGTACTCCTCCGGCGGGACCGTGCGGAGCCCGTTGAGCATCCGGTACTCCTCGTCGATCATGCGCTGGGCGGGCTCGGCACCGGCCGGGTGGCCGGCGGCCATCAGCTCCGCCAGGCGGACCATCCGTGCGGTCCGCTCACGCTGGCCGGCCTCGATCTCGGCCGGGGTCATCGCGGCGGTCGCTTGCCGGGCCGCTTCGGCGTGCTCGGGGAAGTCACGCAGGCTGACGTCGATGTCGGCGGGCTGGATGCCTTCGAACAGGTTCTCGGGTCGGTTGATGTCGGTCATGGGTGTGCCGTCCTTCCGGGAGCGTTCCAGGTCGGCGATCGTGCGTGAGACGGTGGCGGCGAGGGCGTCGAGCCGGTCGCGTTCGGCGACCAGTTGGCGGTGGTGGCCCCGCAAGGACTCCAACTCGTCCACCTGGTCGCCGATGATCCGGGAGATCTCGGTCAGCCCCACGCCCAGGGCCCGCAGGACGAGGATCTGCTGCAGTTGCAGCAACTGCCGCTCCTCGTAGTAGCGATGCCCATTGGAGCCGATCCGGGCGGGAGGCAGCAGTCCGATCTCGTCGTAGTGCCGCAGGGTCCGGGCGGTCACGCCCGACATCCGGGCGACCTCCGCGATCGGCCAGGCCATTGCCGTCTCCTCTGCCATCTCCTCCCCTCCCCTCTCGTATCCCGTCCTCCGGGTCTCGTCCCACGTCCATCGACGTGCACGTTCGCTCGGACCGGGGCCGGTTCCTCCGGCCCCGGTCACGACGGTAGAAGCTGCCGCTGCGGCAGTTTCAAGCCCGGGCGGCGAATCGGTCTCCGTCCTCGGCGAACCACTCCAGGGACTGCCCGTGCGGCCCGGTGAAGGCGACCGGCCGCTCGTCCAGGGCGAGAGCGAACAGCCCGGAACCGGCCGGGGCCGGGTGGGGGAGGCGTTCCGCGACGGTCGGCAGGACGGAGACCGCCTCGTTGGAGATCCAGCGGGCGGGCAGCTCTCGCATCGTCGCCGCGAACTCCTCCCGTTCCTCCGGCGACAGGTACGCGAGCACCGCGCTGTGGAACACCACCGGCGTCGAGCCCGCCGGTGCCTGCGCCACCAAATCCCGTACGGTCTCGTTGAGATCGCCGCGCACCAGCAGCGGCGGTTCGGCCCGGGCGATCCGGACCGCGCCGCGCAGCCGCTCCAAACGGTGGGTCTGCTCCGGCCAGACCAGTGACTCCAGCCACCGCATGTCGTCCTCGGAGCGGACGTCCAGCGGGTTGAGGTCGATTCCGGCCCGCCACACCACCTCGGGCAGCTGTTCCCGCAGGGCATCGAGCATCGGCACCGGCCCGCTCACCGAACAGTCCAGCGTCACCGGGCTCCCCACGGCCCCGAACTCACCGACTGCCTCCACCTCACGGACTGCCTTCACCTCACCGACTGCCTTCACCTCACCGCCGGTACCGCCCGTACCCGCGTACCCCGACCGGTACCGGTACCGATACCGGTCGGGGTACAGGCAGAGCCCAGCCGAGGCGCCCACCTCGATCAGCGCCAGCGGCTGCGGTAGCGAGGCCAGCAGTGGCAGCAGGGTGGCGCAGCGGCCCGCCTCGTTGGTCTGGGTGCGCCGTTCCAGCATCGTCGTCGAGACCTCGGCCCACCGCGTCACCGTCCAGTCGCGGAAGGCCGGCCAGCCGTCCGTCACCGGTCCGCCGAGGTGCCGCACCGCACCGAACAGCAGGTTCGGCTGCCGCTTCGCGGTCGGCAGTCCGTCCAGCAAGTCGATCAACTCCTGGTCCCCGGCCGTCCGTTCGGCCAGTTCCCGGTACACCGGCGAGTTGCCGCGCGCCTCCCGCTCCGCAAATGCCAGGTAATGGCTCGCCGTGGCGCCGTTGTTGTCCATGTTCCGTGCTCCTTTTCCGCCGACCTTGGTCGGGTCTTGCCAATCGATCTCGGCTCGGCCTTGGCCGTGCCTTTCGCCGTCCGCCGTACGGGCGCTGAACCGCCGCCGGGGAGAGTCCCGCGCCCGTGCCGGTTCGGCACCGCCGCCGTGATCGGGGCGGCCCAAGCGGGAGAGGAGTGGGAGAGGAGTGGAACCGGCGCGGCAAGGTCTCCGAGGGCGAGATCGCTGCGCTCTCCTTGGGGCTGAGCGGCAGTTCGGCCGCGGCGAGCGCCGCCGCCGTCCCGGTCACTGCGCCACCACGGCAGCGAACCGCCCCACCCACCGCCCCGCCTACCAGCCCGCCTACCGCCCCGGACCGACGCCGTGCCCCGGCTGCCAGTCCAGCCCCGGGTCGGTGCGCGGACGGACGGTGTGCAGCAGTGAGGTGAGCGACCAGACCATCACGGTCAGCAACGCGTAGAACAGCAGCAGCGCCCAGAAGGGGGTGGTGGACAGACTCCGGTCCTCGAACCGGCACCAGGCGTCCGGCGGTAGCCAGGATGCCCCCGTCTCCAGTAACCGCCCACCGCCGGACACCAGGCCGCGTTCGCAGCGCTCCCCGTAGTCCAGCGACCGTACGTACAGCAGGGCGTACAGCCCGCCCGCCGAGGCGAGGGAGAGGGCGGCGCTGATGCCCAGGAGCATCAGCTGTCTTCGCCCGGCCGCCGTACGGATGTTCGTCACCGGGGCAGCGTACCGGCGTGGCGGTCCCGGCCGGGCGCGGACCGCGCGGCCCCACCCAGCCCCATCCAGCCCCGCTCCCCGGGGCGGCCCCGGCCCGATCACCCCAGCAGGCCGCCCATGTGCCCGTCCTCGGCGAGCAGCCGCCAGGAGCGGCCGGGCGAGGCGAAGGCCTCCGGGTCGACGCCCTCGACCAGCCGGTCCACCACGGTGCTCAGCAGCGACTGCGGATCGAACACAGCCCAGGTGTCCCGGCCCCGGCCGTGCTCCCAGCGTTCCCACTCGGCGCGCAGCCGCTCGTACGTCCACAGGGCGTAGAGCAGGGCGGACAGGTCGCGGTTCAGGTACGCCTCGGGCTGGCCGTCGTCGTACCAGTCGGGCAGTTCGAGCCGGCCGGTGACGCCGTCCAGCGCGATGGTGAGGTCGGTCGGCCAGTCGCCGAGCGCGAGGTAGTCGCGCTGGTAGGGGCGTTCCTCCTCGCCGTCGAAGTACTCGGGGTAGGCCTCCGCCATGGTGACCAGCGGCTCCTGGCACGCCCCGAACATCGCCCCGCCGAGCGGCAGCCCGACCTCGGTCAGCAGCCGTCGGGTGGGCTCGTGCACCAGGGCGGCGGGCAGCCCCTCCGGCCGGAACCGGTGCACCAGGCCCGCACCGCCGTCCTCGTCGGTCAGCGCCGCCAGCTCGGCCACCAGCTCCGGGCCGACCTCGTACGCGGGCCCGCCCGGCCCGCCGGGCAGCGCGCCCCAGGCCAGCGCCCGCACCAGCAGCGCCGTCCCCCAGTGCGCCGGCGCGATGCCGTACCCGGCGCCGCGCGTGGCGTCGTCCACGGCGTCAGGTACGAAGGCGTCCACGACATCGGGCGCGGCCTCAGGCGTGGCGTCCGGCGCGGCGGCGCGCCCGAACAGCGCGGGATCGATGTCCCTCATCCGCCGCTCGGCCCCGGCCAGCACCTCGGCCACCACCGCCGGCCCGCGCCGCCCGTCGAGCGCGTCCGGGCGCAGGGCCGCCTCGCCCACCGCCTCCACCTCTCGGATCAGCGCGGCCAGCGCGGCGAGGTCGGAGGCCAGCGGATCCCGCCGGGGGCCGCCGTTGCCGAGGAACACCTCACCGGTCGTCCCGTCCAGCAGCACCAGGTTGCCGAGGGCGGCGAAGGGCATGCAGTAGTCCGTCTCCCCGAGGACGAAGAGTCGCTCCGCCCCGGTGCTCGGGAAGGCCTTCAGCGAGCCGCCGTCGAGCACCCCGAAGTCCAGGAACGCCCCGGCGGCGGGCAGTCCCTCCCGCACCAGGAACTCCCGGCTCCCCTCGTGCACCACCCCGCCCGGAACCCCGGCCACTCGCACACACCCCACGCGCCCCGCCCTTCACCGTTCCCCCTGACCCCCTGACCCTAGCGGGCCGATCCGACAGTGCCACGGGGGTTTCCCCGGGCCGACGGCCGCCAGCCAGGTCACCAGCCGGGTCACCAGCCGGGCCGACACCCGCCGGCCAGGCCAGGGTGACGGCCCCGCTGTGCCGGGCGACGCCCGGAGCGGCTCTACGGCAGCGCCGGGTCGTCCACGTTCCACCGCTCCGGCAGGTCCCCGTCACAGAACACGCAGACGTAGTGCCCCTCCCGGACGATGCCGCAGCGCCCGCACCCCGGGCAGCGGCGGAACACCACCGCGTGGGTGAAGCCGCCGGGGTGCGGCAGCCCGAGCCGGTCGAGGGCGGCGGCGACGGCCGGCCAGGAGGTGACGTCGGGGCAGTAGCCGGTGGACAGGTTGCTGACCGCCCCGACCTCCCGGCCCCCGCCGTCCGCCCGCCGGAACCCGACCTCCCCGGCGCTCAGCACCGACTCCCCGCCCGCGCAGACCACATGCTCACTGCGACGCGGAGCGAGCCGCAGCGCCCCGCCCAGGTCCACCACGAAGGTGAACGGCTCCACGAACTCCGCCGCCGCCCGCGCCTCCGCCCAGGCGGCGAACTCGCCCGCCGTCCGGACCGGTTGACCGCCGAAGCCCTCGCACCCACCCGCCGTCGACGGCCGCAGCTCCGGTGGCCCCACGTAGCGGTACGCCCGCCCGAAGCCCTCCTCGACCTCCGCCGCGACCGCCCGCTCGGTCAGCCGAACCCGCCACCACGCCATCTCGAAGGCCGTCCCGCTCAGCCCGAACTCCCGCAGCTCATGCAGCAGTTCGCGCACCGCTCGAAGTGAGTCCCCGGATCCCTCGCGCAGCACCCGTAGCGCAGCCACCGGATCGCCGAGCGGCCCGGAGAGCCGCAGCCGGGCCGGTCCGTGAGTGGCCGGCAGTGCGGCGCGAACGTCCTCCGTGCGGGCTCCGGGCCCGAGTGCTCGCACATGTTCAGTCCGCAGGACGGTGGATTTCGGCGTCCCACCACAACTCCCGTCCACCGTGGAGGAACTGCCCGGCGCGCTCCGAACGGCGACACCCCCGCAGTCCTCACACCGGACGGCCGTCCTGACCCTTGCCCCATGCCCACTACACCCGCCACCCCGCCATGCCCCCACCGTCCGCCATGCCTGCCGCTCCCGAACCTGCCGCTCCCGAACCCGTCACGCCCGAACCCGTCACGCCTGCCCGTCCGCTTCCCGCCCGTCCGCCTCCCGGGCGGCCCGCTCCACTCGGTCGTAGTGGGCCCGCCACCAAGCCGTGTCGCCGGGGGCCGTGTTGGCGCCGTCGGAGCGTTGCCCGGTGGCGCCGTCGATGAGTTCGCGGACCAGGTCGGCGTGGCCGGCGTGCCGATGGGTCTCGGCGATCACGTGGACGAGTACTCGGTGCAGGGTCTGCTCCGGGCGGTTGCCGAAGGGGAGCCGGCCGACGGTGTCCAGCGGCAGCGCCTCGATGGTGGCGTCCGAGTGGGCCCAGACCCGGCGGTAGCGGTCGAGGATCTCCTCGGTGCTCTCGTCCGCCCGGGCCCAGAGGTCGCCGTTCGGCTCGGCGGTGCCGACGATCCACAGCGGGGTCGGTTCGGGGAAGGGGCGTCCGAAGGTCTCGCCGAGGTACAGCGCCTCGGCCCCGGTGACGTGCTTGACCAGGCCCAGCAGGTTGGTTCCGGTGGGGGTGAGCGGTCGCCGGAGGTCGTACTCGGAGAGGCCGTCCAGCTTCCACAGCAGGGCGTCGCGGGCGTCCTGGACGTAGATCCGCAGGTCGTTCTTGTCGTCGTTCGCCGTCATGGGGCAAGTCTGTTGATCTGCGCCAACCTGTCCACCGGTTTTGCCCTCGGACGGATCGTCAGGGCCGTCAGGGCCGCCGGACCACTGCCGTGCCCCGGTCCGGGGCCCACCGCCCCCGGCGGTCCGCGACGGGCCCGGCCGCCAGGGGAGGAGGGAGCAGGGGGAGTGCCCGCTCAGCGGACGACGTCGAAGACCTGCTTCTGCAGGCCGTTGCCGTAGACCTCGTGCTCGACCAGCTCCAGCTTCTGGGCGTCCTTGTCCGTGGCGCTGAACAGGCGCTTGCCGGCGCCGAGCAGCAGGGGGTAGACGAGCAGGTGGTAGCGGTCGATCAGGCCGGCGTCCGAGAGGCCGTGGTTCAGGGTCGCGCTGCCGTGGAGGATGATCGGGCCGCCTTCGGTCTCCTTCAGGGCGGCGACCTGGTCGACCGAGCGCAGGATGGTGGTCTCGCCCCAGTTCTGGACGAGGTCGGCCTCGGTGAGGGTGGTGGAGGCGACGTACTTCGGCAGCGTCTTGTAGCGGGCGAACTCCGCCATGTCCGGCCACACCGGGCTGAAGGCCTGGTAACTGACCCGGCCCATCAGCATGGCGGTGGCCTCCTCCTGCTCCCGGCCCTTGATCTCGTAGGCCTCGGGGAGGAACTCGACGTCCTTGAAGGTCCATCCGGAGTTCCGGTAGCCGGGTTCGCCGCCGGGGGCCTCGACGACGCCGTCGAGCGAGATGAAGGCGGTGCTGATCAGGGTGCGCATGAGTGGTTCCTCGGTGCTCGTGGGTCGGTGCTCGTGGGTCGGTGCTCGTGGGTCGGTTCTCGTGGGTCGGTTCTGGTCGGTCAGCTGTTCAGGCGGGCCAGTGGTTCTGTCCGCTCCGCGGCTGCCGCAGCGGGAGCAACGTCAGGCGAGGAGCCCGGCCAGCCACCGTTGCCAGGCACCCTCGGCCTCGGCCCCCGCCCCAGCTCCAGCCCCACCCCCGACCCCGTCCGCCGCCCCCGTCCGCCGCCCCCGGCCCGAAGAGGTGATGGCACATCAGCACCGTCCCCGCGCCGTGGTGGAAGGTGTAGAGCCCGTCGGCGGTGCGCAGTTCGAAGCGCTCGTCGTCCGCCCAGACCACCTCGCCGTCCAGCGGCGGCAGCCCGGCCGGCTCGGCGTGGGCCCGGGCGCCGACGGTGACCGGGAGTCGTAGTGCCAGGGCGTGGGCGAGGGTGCTCCGGACCTCCGGGTCCGGTCGCCCGGCCGCCGGGGCCGCGGCGAAGACGGGGGTGCCGGTGCGTCCGGGGAAGTGGGCGAGGTACTGGCGGAGCGTGTGCAGGTGGAACGGCCAGCCGCGGCCCAGCGCGTCGTACTCGTCCTGCCAGTCGTCGCCGAGCAGGCCGCTGTGAACGACGCGGAGCACGGTGCTGCCGCCGTCGCGGCCTTCGATCAGGTACTCGAAGGCCATGAACCGGCCGTCCTCGGCGGTGGTCGTGCGGGTGGCCAGCCGCTTGCCGGGCTCGTAGGCGGTGATGACGGCCTCCGCGCGGTGGCCCCCGGTCTCCATGCTGGCGGTCCCGCCCTCGCGCGGGTCGAGTTCGTTGCGCCCCATGAACCAGGAGTCGAGCCCCGGTCCGGTGGCGATCGTCTCCCAGACCTGGTCGGGGGTGGCCGGGAGGGTGGTCTCCAGTTCGATCTCGAACGGGTGAGTCATCTCCGGCCCCCTTGCTCGGGCGTGGCGACAGCCGGATCGGCGGCGGGATCGGCGGCGGGATCGACAGCCGGATCGGCGGCCGGGGCTGCGGCCGGGTCTGCCTGGGGGTGGGCCTCGGTGCCGGGGTGCGGTGCCGAGGGGATCTGGTGCAGTCCGACGACGACCCGGTGGCTGCGGCCGCCGTGGGCGGACTCGTCGTGGTAGCGGCTGACCAGGGTGGCGACGGCCTGGGCCAGTTCCTCGGCGAAGGCCGTCCGGTCGGCCGCGGAGGCGAACCGCACCTGGGCGTCGATGCCGAAGCTGGCGACCCGCCGGCCGGCCCGGGAGGCGCCGGTCAGCAGGGCTCCGACCTCCTGCACCAGTCGGGAGCCCAGGGCCAGCAGCCAGCGGGCGGAGAGCTGGTCGGGTGCACGGGAGGGGTCCGGGCTGACGGCGGCCAGGACGCTGGGGGAGATCACGTAGGAGGCGGCGGTGGCGCGGTACACCCGTTCGGTGACGTTGCCCTTGCGGCGTTCCTCGGCGAGTTCGACGAGTCCGTGCCGTTCAAGTTCCTTCAGGTGGTAGTTGACCTTCTGCCGGGGCAGTCCGAGGCGGGTGGCCAGTCTGGCGGCCGAGCCGGGTTCGGCGAGGGCGGCGAGGATCCGGGACCGGATCGGGTCCAGGGAGGCCTCGGCCGCGGCGGGTTCTTCGATCACAGCGACGTCCAGCACCGTTCCAGCGTCCATCCGACAAAAAAAGTCGTCAAGGAAAAAAGGGTTGTCGGTCGCCCGATCGGCCCAAGGGAGTTCACGCGTTCGGCGCGGTCTACACGGAGTGTGACGGGTGAGGGCGGTGGGGTGGACTTGAATCTTTGCGAACGGATGTTCGATCCTGGGGCTGTGCCCGTTTTCGAATCTGTTTTCGAATCTGCCGCTGAGCAGCCCGAACGCCCCGCGCTGCGGTCGGCGGCGCTCCCGGCTGCCGTGCCCGAGGACGGGCGGCCGGCGACCGGGCGTGGGCTGGTGCCGGTGCCGCCCGCACTGCGGGAGGTGCTGCCGGACGGCGGACTGCGGCGCGGTACGGCGGTGTCGGTCGCGGGCGGGGACGCCGGACTGCTGCTGGCGCTGGCTGCCGGGGTCCGGGACGCCGGGGGTGGCTGGGCGGCGGCGGTCGGACTGCCCGACCTCGGGCTCGCCGCCGCCGAGGGCTACGGGCTGGACCTGCGCCGGCTGCTGGTCGCGGACGACCCGGGGCAGCACTGGCCCGAGGTGGTGTCGGTGCTGGCCGGCGCGGTCGAACTGATCATGCTGCGCCCGGACGGGCCGGTGCCGCCCAAGCTGGCCACCCGGCTGGCCGCCGTCCTGCGGCGCAGCGGCTGCGTGCTGCTGGTGGCCGGGCCGTGGCCGGGCGCGGTGCTGCGGCTGGGGGTGCGGTCCGGGCGCTGGTTCGGACTGGGGGACGGCCACGGGCAGCTCGCCGGGCGGCAGGTGGAGGTGGTGGCCGAGGGCCGGGGCTCGGCGGTGCGAGGCCGGACGGCCCGGCTCTGGCTGCCGGACGAGAACGGCGCGGTGCGCCCGGTCCGGGAGCAGTCACGGTCCGTGACCGAACCGGCGGTACCGCTCGTGGCGGCGGTGGTGTGACGTGCCGACGACGACCGACGAGGACCGGACCCCCCGGGTGCTGGTGGTCTGGTGCCCGGACTGGCCGGTGGTGGCCGTCACCGGTGACGACCCGGTGGCGGTGACCGAGGGCGGGCGGATCCTCGCCTGCTCGGCGGGTGCCCGGGCGGCCGGGGTGCGGCAGGGGCAGCGGCTCAAGCTGGCCCAGCGGCTCTGCCCGGAGCTGGAGCTGCGCGACCGCGACCCGGAGGCGGAGACCCGCCGCTTCGAGCCGGTGGTCGCGGCGGTGGAGGCGTTCACGCCCCGGGTGGAGGTGATCCGTCCGGGCCTGTGCGCCATCCCGGTGAAGGGCCCGGGCCGCTACTTCGGCGGTGAGGAGGCGCTGGCGGCCCTGGTCGGTACGGCGGTGGCGGACGCCCTCGGGCGACCGCCCGTCCCGGACGCCGTCCCCGGCGCGGTCACGGTGCCCACCGAGCCCCAGACCGCCCAACCGCCGCTCACCGAGCTCACCGAGCTCACCGAGCTCACCGAGCTCACCGAGCTCACCGAGCTCACCGAGCCCATCGAGCCCCAACCGCAAGCGCACCCCCACCCCGACCCCGACCCCCACCCGAACCGGAACCCGAACCCCACCACCCCCCACGCCCGGATCGGCGTCGCCGACGGCCTGTTCGCCGCCGTGCTCGCCGCCCGCGCCGGGGTGCTGGTCCCCACCGGGCGCACGGCGGAGTTCCTCGCCCCCTACCCGGTGGGCGCGCTGGGCGACGAGCCGCTGGCCGAACTGCTCGGGCGGCTCGGCCTGCCCACCGTCGGGGCCTTCGCCGCGCTGCCGCCCGAGGCGGTCGCGGACCGCTTCGGCCCGACCGGGACGCTCGCGCACCGGCTGGCCCGGGGCCTGCAGCCGCGCCCGCTGGTCCCGCGCGACGCGGAGCCCGACCTCGCCGTCGAGCAGCGCTTCGACCCGCCGGAGCCGCTGGCCGAGCCGCTGGTGTTCGTCGCCCGCACGCTGGCCGAGCAGCTGCACCAGCGGCTGGCCGGGGCGGGGCTGACCTGCCGCCGGGTGGCCGTCGAGGTGGCCTGCGCGGACGGCCGGACGGTCTCGCGGCTGTGGCGGCACGAGGGCCGACTGTCCGCGACGGCGCTGGCCGAACGGGTCCGCTGGCAGCTCCAGGCCTGGCAGGGCGCGGGCACCTTCACCGCCGGCGGCGCGGGCACCTTCAGCGACGGCGGCACGGGCTTCGCCCTGCTCCGGCTCGCCCCCGACGGCCTCTCCCCGGACCAGGGCCGCCAGCTCGCCCTGTGGGGCCAAGCGGTCGCGGACGACCGGGTGGAGCGCGCGGTGGCCCGGGTGCAGGCGGTGCTCGGGCACGCCGGGCTGCGCCGGATCGAGCCGGCCGGCGGGCGCGGCCCGGGCGAGCAGCAGGTCCGGGTGCCGTGGGGCGAGCCGTACGAGACGGCGGCCCCGGCGGACGCGCCCTGGCCGGGGCGGCTGGCGGAGCGCTCGGCGGATCTCTGGCCGGCCGTGGTGCTGCGCGAGCCGGCGCCGGTGCGGGTGCTGGACGAGGCCGGCCGGCCGGTCACGGTGGACGGCCGGGCGGGGGTGTCGGCCCGGCCGGCCCTGGTCGTGGTCGGGGGCCGCGAGGAACGGGTGGCGGGCTGGACCGGGCCCTGGCCGGCGGTCGAGTACTGGTGGGACCAGTCGCTCGCCCGCCGCCGGGCCCGGTTCCAGGTGGTGGTGGACGGCGGCCGGGCGCTGCTGCTCACCGTGGAGGGGGGTGGGTGGTACCTGGAGGCCGGCTACGACTGACCGGCGATCCCGACGAGCCGGGCGACCCGGGTGACCCGGCGATCCCGGCGCTCCGCTTGATCCCGGCGCTCCGCTTGATCCCGGCGCTCCGCGCGATCCCGGTGATCCGGCCCCCCGGGGGGAGCAGAACCAGCACCAGAACGACGAAGGCAACCCGATGGGCTTCACCAGCCACCCCACCCTCCCCTGGAGCGAACTGCACCGCCGGCTGACCGGCACCGCGCCGGACCGCACGGTCGTCCCGCTGCGCCGTCCCGACGGGGAACCCCCTGCGGCGAAGGCCGGGAGCGACGGCGACGAACCCTGGGCCGAACTGCACGTCCATTCCGCCTTCAGCTTCCTGGACGGTGCCAGCGACCCGGAGGACCTGGTCGCCGAGGCGGCCCGGCTGGGCGTGGAGACCCTGGCGGTCACCGACCACGACGGCCTCTACGGCGCCGTCCGGCTCGCCGAGGCGGCCCGGGGGACGGGCGTGGCCACCGCCTTCGGAGCCGAACTGACGCTCCGTCAGGAAGACTCGAACGAACACCTCCTGGTCCTCGCCCGTGACCCGGACGGCTACCGCCGGCTCTCCGCCGCGATCGCCGCCGCCCAACTGGCCGGCGGCGCCAAGGGCCGCCCGGCGTACGACCTCGCGACGCTCGCCGGGGCGCACGGCGGCCACTGGGCGGTGCTCACCGGCTGCCGCCTCGGCCGGGTCCCGGCGGGCCTCGCGACCGGCGACGCCGAGCGTCGACTCCACACCCTCACCGAGGCGTTCGGCCGCGAGAACGTGTACGTCGAGCTGATCGACCAGTGGCTGCCCGGCGACGACCGGCGCAACGACGCCCTCGCCGCGCTCGCCGCCGGACTCGGGATCCCCGCCGTCGCCTCCACCAACGCCCACCACGCCGGCCCCGCCCAAGGCCGCCTCGCGCAGAGCCTGGCCGCCCTGCGGGAGCGCCGCACCCTGCAGGAAGCGGCCGGCTGGACGCGGGCGTCCGGCACCGCGCACCTGCGCTCGGGCCGCGAGATGGCCGCCCGGCTGGCCCGCTTCCCCGGCGTGCAGCGGGCCACCGCCGAACTGGGCCGGGCCTGCGCCTTCGACTTCGCCAAGCTGGACCCGGAACTGCCCGGTTACCCCGTCCCCGAGGGTGAGAGCGAGATCGGCCACCTGCGCGCCCTGGTCGCGGCTGGCGGCCCGGCCCGCTTCGGCTCGGGCAACGCCGCCGCCCGCCGCCAGCTGGCCAAGGAACTGGACGTGATCGAGGACCTCGACCTGGCCGGCTACTTCCTGATCGTGCACGACATCGTGGACTTCTGTCGGAGCCAGGACATCTGGTGCCAGGGCCGCGGTTCGGCCGCCAACTCGGCGGTCTGCTACGCCCTCGGGATCACCGCCGTCGACCCGATCCACTACCGGCTGCTGTTCGAGCGCTTCCTCTCCACCGCCCGGGACGGCCCGCCCGACATCGACCTGGACATCGAGAACCGCCGCCGCGAGGAGGTCATCCAGTACGTCTACCGCCGCTACGGGCGTGAGCACGCCGCCCAGGTCGCCAATGTGATCACCTACCGCCCCCGGCTGGCGATCCGCGACGCCGCCCGGGTGCTCGGCTACCCGCAGGGTCAGGTGGACGCCTTCAGTCGGCAGACCGACTTCCGCTCCGCCCCCGGCGCGGACGCCGTCATCCCGGCCGACGTCCTCTCGCTCGCCGGCCAACTCCACGGTCTGCCCCGCCACTTGGGCATCCACTCGGGCGGCATGGTGCTCACCAAGGAGCCGATCGGGGAGATCTGCCCGACCGAGTGGGCCCGGATGCCGGGGCGCTCCGTCCTGCAGTGGGACAAGGAGTCCACCGCCGGTGCCGGACTGGTGAAGATCGACCTGCTCGGCCTCGGCATGCTCGCCGCACTGCACGACGCCTGCGACCTGATCGCCGAACACCACGGCCTGCACTATGACTTGGCGACCATCCCGGACGACGACGAGGGCGTGTACGCGATGCTGCGCCGCGCCGACACCGTCGGCGTCTTCCAGGTCGAGTCCCGGGCCCAGATGGCCACCCTGCCCCGGCTCAAGCCGGACCACTTCTACGACCTGGTGGTCGAGGTCGCACTGATCCGCCCCGGCCCGATCCAGGGCGGCTCCGTCCATCCGTACCTGCGCCGCCGCGCCGGGGTGGAACCGCCCGGCTGCCCGCACCCGCTGATGGAGAACGCCCTCGGCAAGACCCTCGGGGTGCCGCTGTTCCAGGAGCAGATGATGCAACTCGCCATCGACTGCGCCGGGTTCAGCCCCTCCGAGGCCGACCGGCTGCGCCAGGCGATGGGCGCCAAGCGCTCCCACGAGCGGGTCGCCCGGCTGCGCGAACGGCTGCTGAGCGGGATGGCCGAGCGCGGCATCCCGGCCGAGGTCGCCGAGGACGTCTACGGCAAGATCGAGGCCTTCTCCAACTACGGCTTCCCGGAGAGCCACGCGATCAGCTTCGCCTACCTGGTGTACGCCAGCGCCTGGCTCAAGCACCACTTCCCGGCGGCCTTCACCTGCGCCCTGCTGGCCAACCAGCCGATGGGCTTCTACTCGCCGCTCAGCCTGGTCGCCGACGTACGGCGGCACGGCGTCCGGGTGCGCGGGGTGGACGTCAACGCCAGCGGACCGCGCCCCACCCTGGAGCCCTACCGGGGCCCGACGCCCGCGCCCCCGCTGACCGCCGGCCGGCCGCAACCGGCCATCCGGCTCGGCCTGGAGACGGTGCGCGGCATCGGCGCCCCGCAGGCCGAGGCGATCGCGGCCGGGCAGCCGTACGCCGACCTGGAGGACTTCGCCCGCCGCACCGGCCTGCCCGCGCCCGTCCTGGAGGCGCTGGCCACGGCCGGGGCCTTCGACTGCTTCGGCCTGACGAGACGTCAGGCACTGTGGGCGGCGGGCGCGTTCGCCGGGATCTCGACCGACCTGCTTCCCGGCACCACGCCCGGTACCGAGGCCCCGGAGCTGCCCGGCCTGAGTCCGGTCGAGGAGACCATCGCCGACCTGTGGGCTACCGGCACCTCCGCCACCAGCCACCCGCTCCAGCACCTGCGCGCCCACCTGGACCGCGGCGGCGCCCTCAGCGCCGCCCAACTCCCGGACGTGCCACCGGGAACGGCGGTGGTGGTCGGCGGCCTGGTCACCCACCGGCAGCGCCCGCCGACGGCCGGCGGGGTGCTCTTCCTCAGCCTGGAGGACGAGACCGGCCTGATCAACGTGATCTGCAACCGCCCGGTCTGGGAGACCCAGCGCCGCACCGCCCTGGACCGGGCCGGCCTGCTGGTGCACGGCCACATCGAACGCGATCGCGGCGCCACCAACCTGATCGCCACCCGGCTCACCCCGCTGCGGATCGGGCTCTGAGACCGCCGCAGCCCTGGACCACTCACTGGACCACTCACTGAACCACTCAGTCGGGGTAGCGCACCAGCCCGCTCAGGTCCAGGTCGAAGTCGAACGGCGGTGCCGCTCGTAGAAGCTCATGGTGCCTCCTCCGATAGGCGCGTTCGGCCACCTCGCGGTCTATGCGCGGGCCCGCCCCGGGCCCGTTCAGGCTCCGGTGCCGGGCGCCCGCCCCTTGCCGGGCGGGCCGGCGAAGACCTGGGCGATCGGCAGCCAGGCGGTGGCGACCGGGCCGGTGGCGGTCAGGGCGAGGTCGTCGCGGTGGCGGCGCTGGGTCACCAGCAGGCAGAAGTCCAGGGCCGGGCCGGTCACCACGTCGGTCGCGTCCGCCGGGCCGAAGGCCCACGAAACCCCGTCGGGTGCGGTCAGTTCGAGCCGTACCGGGTGTTCCGGCGCGGGCAGGCCGTGGGCGGCGAAGGCGAAGCCGAGGGTGCGCAGGCCCAGGTGGGCGATGTGCCGCAGCCGGGCGGTGGGCTCCCGGGTCGCGCCGAGCGCGTCCGCGACGTCCTGGCCGTGCGCCCAGGTCTCCATCAGCCGGGCGGTCGCCATCGAGGCGGGCTTCATCGGCGGGCCGAACCAGGGCAGCCGGACGCCGGTGGGGGCGGCGGCCAGAGCGGCCTGCGCCTCCTCCCGGCCGGCCCGCCAGCGGGTGAGCAGGGCGGCGGGTTCGGCGGCCGCCCCCTCCCGGGCGCCCTCCTCGACCGGGTCGGCCCCGGCGGCCAGCAGCTCGGTGAAGCGGCCGCCGAGCGAGGCGGTGAAGCCCTCCGGGTCGCGGGCGGCCAGTGCCGTCCAGTCGTCGGTCCAGGCGAGGTGGGCGATCTGGTGCGCGACCGTCCAGCCCTCGGCCGGGGTGGGCCCGGCCCAGCCCTCGGCGGGCAGCCCGGCCACCAGCGCGTCCAGGGCGGCGCTCTCGGCCCGCAGGTCGGCCAACAGGCCGTGCAGGACGTCGTCCGGGGCGTTCGGGTCGGTCATCGGTTTCCCCTTCTCCGGTCAGGGCAGTTGCTACCCGCCGGTAGCCTGCGGCCGCACCCTACGCCCCGACCGGCGCCGGCGCCCGCCGATCCGGGGAACACGCACGTCAGAACTCTCGCCACCGGCTCCGACGCATGTGACAATTCCGCGATGACCAGGGCCGTGGACCCCCTCCCCGCCGTGCCGAACGGCGCCCCCGACGACCCCGAACTCGCCGCGCGCGCCGCCGAGCTGGTGCGGCGCGCCGTGCTCGGCGACCTCGCCCGCCGGGTGGTGGCCGAGTGCGGCGTGGACGTCGGCCTGGTCGGCGTGCCCGAGCCGCTGCCCGGGGGTGCCGCCGGGAGCGAGGGCATGGTGCTGCGGCACTGGGCGGGCACCCGGGCGGACCTGCTGCACGACGTTCCCGTCCCGGCCGGCCTGGGCCTCGGCGGCCGGGCGCTGGCCGAGCGCGCGCCCACCTGGGTGCCCGACTACCGTGCGGCGACGACCATTTCGCACCAGTACGACGCGGCCGTGGCCGCCGACGACCTGTACGCGATGCTCACCGTCCCGCTGCTGGACGGCGACACCGTGCACGGCGTGGTGTACGCCTCGCTGCGCACCGTGGTGCCGTTCGGGGACGTCCGGATCTCCGCCGTCGGCAAGCTGGCCGCGGCCGCCACCCGGGCGCTGGCCGGAGCGGCGGCCTGGAACCGTACGAAACCCCGACGGACACCACCGGCGAGCCCGTTGACCCGGCGCGAGCACGAGGTGCTGCGCTGGGCGGCGACCGGCCGGACCAACCCGGAGATCGCCGCCCACCTGGGCCTGACCTGCAACACCGTGACCGGCTACCTCAAGTCCGCGATGCACAAGCTCGGCGTCCGCAACCGCACCGAACTCGCCCTCGCCGCACGCGAGACGGGGCTCATCAGTTGACCTGCCGCTCCCGGCCGCTCCAGTACGGCTCGCGCAGCCGGAACTTCTGCAGCTTCCCGGTGGCCGTGCGGGCCAGCTCCGCCCGGAACTCCACCGAGGTGGGCGACTTGTAGCCGGCCAGCCGCTGCTTGCAGTGCGCGATCAACTCTGCCTCGGTGACGGCCTCCTGGCCCTCCCGGAGCACCACCAGCGCCTTGACCGTCTCGCCCCACTTCTCGTGCGGCACCCCGATCACCGCGACCTCGGCCACCGCCGGGTGGCTGTACAGGCAGTCCTCCACCTCGATCGAGGAGACGTTCTCCCCGCCGCTGATGATGACGTCCTTCTTCCGGTCGGAGATGGTCAGTTGGCCGTCGGTGAGGGTGCCGCCGTCGCCGGTGTGGAACCACTCGTCGCGCAGCGCCTCGGCGGTGGCCTCCGGCTGCTGCCAGTAGCCGTCCAGCACGGTGTTGGAGCGCACCAGCACCTCGCCCTGGGCGTCGACCCGCAGTCGGGTGCCGAGCGCCGGGGCGCCGGCCTGCACCAGCTTCTCGGCCCGTTCGGCGGCCGGCAGGGCGTCCCACTCGGCGCGGGAGCGGTTGACGGTGACGATCGGGGAGGTCTCGGTCAGGCCGTAGAGCTGCATGAACTCCCAGCCCAGCTGCTCCTCGACCTGCTGCACCACCGCGGTCGGCGGCGGCGCGCCGGCGACGATCATCCGCACCCGGTCCCGGCCGGGCACCGGGCCGTCCCAGTCGGCGGCCGCGTCCAGCACCATCTGCACCACGGCGGGCGCGCCGGACAGGAAGGTCACCCCGTGCCGTTCGACCCGGCGCAGGATCTCCGCACCGTCCACCTTGCGCAGCACGATGTGCCGGGCGCCGAGCCCGGTGAGCGAGAACGGCAGGCCCCAGCCGTTGGCGTGGAACATCGGCAGGGTGTGGAGGTACACGTCCCGGTCGTTCGCGCCGTAGTGCAGGCCCATCAGCGTGGCGTTCAGCCAGACGTTGCGGTGGGTGAGCTGAACGCCCTTGGGGCGGGCGGTGGTTCCGCTGGTGTAGTTGATGGTGGCGGTGTCGTTCTCGGAGATCGCGTACCGGCGGGGCGGGTTGGCGAAGTCGTACAGCAGGGCGTCGCTGTCCGCGCCGAGTACGAACCTGTGCTTGGCCACCACTCCGTGCAGGGGGTCGGCGAGTTCGGGATCGACCAGCAGCACCGAGGCGCCGCTCTGCTCGACGATGTACGCGACCTCCTCGGCCCGCAGCCGGAAGTTGACCGGCACCAGCACCCGGCCGTGGCCGCTCACCCCGAAGAAGGAGGTGAGCAGCCGGGCCGAGTTGTGCGAGACGATCGCGACCCGCTCGCCCGGCCCGACGCCGAGCCGGTCCAGTCCGGCGGCCTGGGCCCGGGCGAGTTCGGCGACCCGCCGGTAGCTGAGGTCGCCCCAGGATTCGGCCGGCTGCACCGGTTCGTCGACGATCCCGACCCGGTCGCCGTAGACCAGCTCGGCCCGGTCGAGGAAGTCCATCACGGAGAGTGGAATCTGCATGCGCCCACTGTCCTCTCCGGTGGACCGCGTGCACACCCCCGATCGGGGGTGTCACCCGTCCGAACGCATCCGCTCGGCCGCCGCCAGGGCGGCCGTCAGTCGGTCCCGGGCCTCGGCCTGGGCGGCGATCCGGCGCTCCAGGGCCGCCAGCCGCTCCCGGACGATCCCCAGCACCTGTTCGGACGGCGGCCGGGAGAGCACGTCCCCGTCGAGGCAGCCGAGCAGTGGCCGGAGGTCCTCCATGGTGAGCCCGGCGGCGACCAGCGCGCGGATGTTGCGGACCCGCGGGACCGCCGAATCCCGGTACTCCCGGTAGCCGTTGGCGGCCCGCTCGGACTCGATCAGCCCGGCCTGTTCGTAGTGCCGCAGCGCCCGGGCGGTACTGCCCGTCCGCCGTGCCAGTTCACCGATCCGCACCGCGGCTCCCCCCGTCCGTTCCTCAGGCCACCAGCGCACCCCCGTCCACGGACAACACTACGCCGGTCACGAACGATGCCTGCGGCGAGGCCAGTTGGGTGATCGCCCAGGCCACCTCGGCGGGCCGGCCGATCCGGCTCAGCGGGGTGATCTCCAACTGCCACTTGCGGATCGCCGCCGACTGCTCGGGGCTGAAGCCGGAGTGTTCGCCGATCGGGGTGTCGATCGCCCCGGGCGCCACCGCGACCACCCGGATGCCGCGCGGTGCCAGTTCCACCGCCCAGCTGCGGGTGATCGTCTCCAGCGCCGCCTTGCCCGCCGCGTACACCGAGTTGGTGGGCCAGCCGCGCTGTCCGACGGCTGTGCTCACGTTGACCACCACCCCCCGGCTCGCGCCCAGCGCCGGCACCGCGGCCTGTCCGAGCAGCACCGGGGCGATCAGGTTGGTGGCCAACAGCCGCTCCACGCCGGCCCGTTCGTAACTTCCCAGGCGCTGCTCGCTGTGCACGATGCCGGCGTTGTTGACCAGCACGTCGAGCCGCCCGTGCCGCTCCACGGCCGCACCGACGACCGTCTCCGGGGCGTCCGGCGCGGTGATGTCCGCGACCAGTGGCTCGATCAGCCCCGGATACGCGGCAGCCGTCTCCGCCAGCGGTCCGGGGCGCCGCCCGACCGCCACCACCCGGGCCCCTTCGGCCGCGAAGGCCCACGCGGTCGCCCGCCCGATCCCCGTCCCGGCCCCGGTGACCACCACGACCCGACCCGTTCCCGCTTCGTTCTCTCCGCTCATGGGGCAAGCCTCCGACCCTGCCGCCAGTGTCAGGGTCAAGCCGCAACCGCGGGGCACCTGCAGCTCGTCCGTAGGGATCGCAAACGGACCAGAGCGGGAGATCACCTGTGAACCACCTGACCACCCGTCCGACGACGGACGGCCTGCTGTTGCGTCCCTTCGAGGACACCGACGCCCCGGCCCTGATCGAGGCCTACCGGGACGAGACGCTGCGCCGCTTCACCCGGTCCCCGGTGCGGGACGCCGAACAGGCCGCCCACTGGCTGGCGGTGCAGTACGAGGGCCGGGCGGCCGGCACCCGGTACGCCTTCGCCGTCCTGGACGCCGGCGCACTGGTCGGCAACGTGGTGCTCAAGCGCGGCGCCCCGGGCCGGGAGCGGGCCGAGGTGGGCTACTGGACGGTGGCCGCGGCGCGCGGCCGGGGCGTGGCCCCGCGCGCGGTGGAGGGTCTCACCCGCTGGGCCTTCGAGGTCTTCGCCGGGGACGGCCTGCTCCGGATCGACCTGCTGCACGAGGGCGACAACCACGCCTCCTGCCGGGTCGCGGAGAAGAGCGGCTACGCCCTCACGGAGATCGTTCCGGCCTTCCCGCCGTACCCGAAGGACGGTCACCGGCACTCCCGGAAAAGGCTGGACACGGTCGATCGGCGCGGGTGAGAGTGGGCGCATGGCTTCTCTGGTGCGACACGTGACGATCGACTGCGCGGACCCGTTCGCCCTCGCGGACTTCTGGGCGCAGGTGCTGGACGGCACCGTCGCCGAGGACGACAACCCGGGGGACCCTGAGGCGGTGGTGAACTCCGCCGGCGCCTCGCTGCTCTTCATCCAGGTGCCCGAGGGCAAGTCGGTGAAGAACCGGGTCCACCTCGACCTCCAGCCGCAGGACCGCAGCCGCGACGAGGAGGTGGAGCGCCTGCTCGCCCTGGGCGCCACCGTGGTGTCGGACCAGCGCCGCCCGGACGGCACCGGGTGGGTCACCATGGCCGACCCGGAGGGCAACGAGCTGTGCGTGGAGCGCAGCCAGGCCGAGCGGATCGCCACCGCCACCGCCTGAGCTCCGCGCCACCGCCCGAGTCCCCTGGCCCTGTGGCCGGGCCTTCGCCGGGGGTCCGGCCGATAATCGACCCTGTCTGACACCAACGAGGCGACGCCTCCGAGCACCAGGCAGGTACCCCATGGCCAGAATCGCCGTGATCGGCGCCAACGGCACCATCGGCAGCGCCGTCGTCGCGGAGGCGGCGGCCCGCGGGCACGAGGTCACCGCCGTGGTCCGCGAGCCGGACCGCTACCGGGGTGAGGCCGCCGCCGTGGAGCGCGGCGACGTGCTGGACCCTGCCGACGTGGCCCGGGTGGCGGCCGGCCGGGACGTCCTGGTCAGCGCCGTCGGCGGCGGCGACGGCCCGGGCCACCTGGCGCTGATCGAACCCGCCGCCCGCTCGCTGGTCGAGGGCCTGCGGGCGCTCGCCGGCGACGCGCCCCGGCTGGTCGCGGTCGGCGGCGCGGGCAGCCTGGAGACCGCGCCGGGCGTGCGGGTCTGGGACATCCCGGGCCTGCCGGAGCCGATCCTGCAGATCATGCATGCCCACGGCGCGGCCCTGGACTACTACCGGACGGTCTCCGACGTGCGCTGGACGGTGCTCAGCCCGGCCGCCGAGATCGGCCCGGGGGAGCGGACCGGCCGCTACCGGACGGGCCTGGAGCAGTTGCTCACCGACGCCGCGGGGCAGAGCCGGATCTCGGTGCCGGACTACGCGGTCGCCCTGGTGGACGAGATCGAGCAGCCCGAGCACATCGGCGAGCGCTTCACCTGCTGCGCCCTGTGACCGACGTGGACGGGAGCCACGCCCTGGCACACTCGTTCAGCCCAGCTGGATCGACCGCTTGGCCAGCCCCATCCAGAACCCGTCGATCACGCTGCGCTGGCTGCCGAGGTCGGCCTCGCCGGCCCCGAGGGTGACGAACAGCGGGGCGAAGTGCTCGGTGCGCGGGTGGGCGAGGCGTCCGGCCGGGGCCTTGTGCTCGAAGTCGAGCAGCGCGTCCAGGTCGTGGGCGTCCAGGGCGCGCCTGCCCCAGTCGTCGAACTCGGCCATCACCGAGGTGATCCGGCCGTCGCTGCTGAGCGCCCGCAGGTTGTGGGTGAAGAAGCCGCTGCCGATGATCAGCACGCCCTCGTCGCGCAGCGGGGCGAGCCGGCGGCCGATCTCCAGCAGCCGCTGGGGGTCCAGGGTGGGCATGGAGATCTGCAGCACCGGGATGTCGGCCGCCGGGAACATCTCCACCAGCGGCACGTAGGCGCCGTGGTCGAGTCCGCGGTCGGGGATGTCCTGGACGGGCGTGCCGGGGGCGCGCAGCAGCTTGCGCACGCGCTCGGCCAGCTCCGGCGCGCCGGGGGCGGCGTACTGGACCGTGTAGTAGTGCTCGGGGAAGCCCCAGAAGTCGTAGACCAGTGGGACGGTGGTGACGGCGCCGACGGCCAGCGGGGCCTCCTCCCAGTGGGCGGAGACCATCAGGACGGCCTTGGGCCGCGGCAGGTCGGCGGACCAGGCGGCCAGCTCGCCCGGCCAGATCGGGTCGTCGGCGAGCGGCGGCGCGCCGTGCGACAGGTACAGGGCGGGCATGCGCTCGGGGGCCGCGGTGCTCATGGCGTCCTCCTCAAGGATCCAGTGAGTAGTTCAAATTTGAACCTCTATCTCGGGACGGTACACCTTCGTTCGAATTTGAACAACAGGAGTAGACTCCGCTCCATGTCCTCACTGAACGAACCCCGCTGGCTCGACCAGGACGAGATGGCCGCCTGGCGGGGCTTCGTCGTCGCGAGCAACCTGCTCAACCGGCGGCTGGAACGACAGCTCAAGGACGACTCCGGCCTCTCCCACCAGCAGTACGAGATCCTGGTCCACCTCTCCGCCGCCCCCGGCGACTCGCTGCGGATGACCGAACTCGCCGACAGGCTGGTCACCTCCAAGAGCGGCCTCACCTACCAGGTCACCCAGCTGGAGCGGATGGGCCTGGTCGGCCGCCGCTCCTGCCCCAGCGACGTGCGCGGCGTCATCGCCGAACTCACCGACCACGGGCGGGAGACCCTGCGTCAGGCCGCCCCCGGCCACGTCGCCCTGGTGCGCGAGCTGCTGATCGACGTGCTCACCCGCGAACAGCTCGCCGTCCTCGCCGAGGGCCTCGGCGCGGTCAGCGCCCGCCTGCGCCAGGACGAGACCCCCTAAGCGCTCTGGTTCCCCGGCGAGAGGCTCCCCGGCGAAGCCGCCCGCTCCCGCAGCAGCTCCCGCTCCCGCTCGTTGCGGGTCAGCTCCGCCGCCCGCTCGAACTCCGCCCGCGCCTGCGCCGTCCGCCCCAGCCGGGCCAGCAGATTACCCCGCACGCTCGGCAGCAGGTGGTAGTCGCGCAGCGCCGGCTCCGCCGCCAGCGCGTCCACCAGCTCCAGCGCGGCGGCCGGACCCTGGGTCATCGAGACGGCCACCGCCCGGTTCAGCGCCACCACCGGCGAGGGTGTCAGCACCAGCAGCCGCCCGTACAGCGCGGCGATCGTCTCCCAGTCGGTGTCCTGGTACCGTTGCGCCTTGGCGTGGCAGGCGGCGATCGCGGCCTGCACCGAGTACGGCCCGCCGCCCGCACGACGGAACGCCTCGAAGCCGCGCCGGATCAGCAGCCCGTCCCAGCGCGCCCGGTTCTGCTCGGCCAGCAGCACCGGCCGCCCGTCCGGCCCGGTGCGGGCGGCCGTCCGGGAGGCCTGGAACTCCAGCAGCGCCGCCAGCCCGTGCGCCTCCGGCTCGTCCGGCACCAGTGCGGCCAGCACCCGGGCCAGCCGCAGCGCGTCCTCGCACAGCTGCGGGCGGAGCAGGTCGTCCCCGGCGGTGGCCGAGTAGCCCTCGTTGAAGATCAGGTAGACGACCTCCAGCACCGAGGACAGCCGCTGCGCCCGGTCATCCCCGTACGGCACCTCGAACGGCACCCGTGAGGCGGCCAGCGTCCGCTTCGCCCGGACGATCCGCTGGGCCACCGTCGACTCCGGCACCAGGAAGGCGCGGGCGATCTCCGGGGTGGTCAGCCCGCCCAGCAGCCGCAGGGTGAGCGCGATCCGGGCCTGCGGGGAGAGCACCGGGTGGCAGGCGGTGAAGATCAGCCGTAGCAGGTCGTCGTCGATGGACTCCGGATCGGACGGCTCGGCCGGCTCCGGGGCGTCCTCCAACGACCGCCCCACCTCGGCGAGTTTGCGGGCGTAGACCTCCCGGCGGCGCACCAGGTCGACGGCCCGCCGCTTGGCGGTGGTCGTCAGCCAGGCGCCCGGGTTGTCCGGGACGCCGTCGCGCGGCCACTGCTCCAGCGCGGCCACCAGGGCGTCCTGCGCCAGTTCCTCGGCCAGGTCGAGGTCCCGGACGATCCGCGCGGCCGCGGCGATGATCCGCGCGGACTCGATCCGGAACACCGCCTCGACGACGCCCGTCGCCTCCCTCTCCGTCACGGCCACCCATCAGAGCAGCCGGCGGATCGGGAGGCAACCGGGGCCTCCCCGGGCGCCACGGCCGTCACTGCGGGGGCTGCGGCATCTCCTCGATCTGCCGGACCTCCGCCTCGACCGGCCAGTGGGTCGGGTGGGTCCGCAGGAAGCGGCGGGTCCATTCCAGTGCCTCCGCCTTGTCCTTGCACTGCAGGATCGCGTAGCCGCCGACGACCTCCTTGGTCTCGGTGAACGGCCCGTCGGTGCAGCCGACCTTCCCGTCGGTCCAGCTCAGCCGGGTGCCCTGGGCGGTCGGGGTCAGCCCGGCGGTCTCCAGCATCACCCCGGCCCTGGTGATCTCCTCGAACAGCGCCCCCATCCGCTGCTCGAACCCGGGGTCGGGCTCCCAGTCGTTCCGGGCGTTCTCGTCGATGCGGATCAGCGTCATGAAGCGTGGCACGGTGACTCCTCGGTCCGGCGGGCGGGGCCGTTCCCCGCCGCTCACCCCTGCGTCGATCTGGCCGGCGCCGGATCGACACCCGCCGCGAAGAATCTTTCCGCCGGTTTGCGAAGCCGGGTTCGCGGGTTGCGCCGTCCGTGATCGAATGGTTCGAACGCGAAGCCGGAGGAGGGGGAGCACGGAGATGCTCGCGGAGATCCTGGAAGTGGTGACCGACGTGCTGGCGCTCGGCCCCGTGGGCGGTCGGGAGACGGCCGAGCGGGCGGACTTCAAGGCAGGCAGGGTGGTGGCGTTCGAGGGGCGGGTCTTCGGGAGCGGGTCCTACTGCCGCCCGGGTGACCGCTATCTGCGGGCCTCGGCCGCCGCGCTCGTGGTCGGCCCGCACGAGGGCGACGACGTGCGGAACCTGCCGCTGCCGCTCGACCGGCTGGAACTGCTCACCGTTCGGGCGCGGAAGAAGGGCGACCCGGACGGGATCAAGGGCCTCTGGTCCGTCGCCGAATGTCGTGACGGCGACGAACCCGTGCTGATCTGCTGCGCCTCCACGCACATGGCGTACCTCCGGGGACTGCTCGCCGGCCGGCCGGTCACCGGGTAGCCGCCCCCGGCGCGCACAGCGGCGCTGCCCGCAGGTGCGAGCTGAAAGTCGGCTCTGCCATGGCGGCTGCTGCTGAACAGGACCATTCGGCGCCGCAACTGCGAATGTCGGAGCTCCCCTCGGGTAGTCCTCCTCCCGGGCCGCAGTGGCACGGCCCGGGAGGAAGGAGCGCCATGACCCCGGCGAGACCCGGCGTGACCCCGACGAGGCCCACCGTCCGGCTGCACGGCCACCTCGACGAGCCGGCCGAGCTGACCGTCGAGCAGCTGCGGGCCCTCCCCGCGCACCGGGTCGAGGTCAGCTTCGACTGTCTGACCGAGGGTGAGCGGCGCCACGGGTACGAGGGCCCGGCCCTGCTGGACGTCCTGCTCGCCGCCCGCCCCCGGATCGACTTCTCCGGCCGCAAGCAGCGGCTGCGCTTCCTGCTCGACGTGGTCGGCGCCGACGGCCACCGGGCGGTGGTCTCCTGGGCCGAGATCGACCCGGACTTCGGCGGCCGCCGGATCCTGCTCGCGACCAGCATGGACGGCGCCCCGCTGGACGCGGCCGGCCCGCAGCTGGTCGTCCCGGACGACCACTGCGGCGCCCGCTTCGTCAGTGCCGTCACCGCCGTCTGGCTCGGCCCGCTCGGCGACCCGACCCAGCCCGTCGGGTAGCCCGCCCCACCCCGGGGTCCGCCCCCGGTCCACCCCGGCGTCCCATCCCGACCGGCGGCCCCGGGGCCCGCCCCGGGCGCCCGGCAAACCGCTCGACCGGCGCGGCTTTCCGTGCCAACATGCCCCATATGGGGACGATTCTGCACGGCACCCTGGTCACCCTCCGCCCGGCCACCGCCGACGACATCCCGGCGCTGGTGGCGATCCGCAGCACGCCCGAGGTGTTCGCCCGCTGGCGGGGTGGTGACGACCTGGTGGACGAGGTCGCGAGGGACTTGGAATCGCCCGACACCGAGACCTTCGCGATCGACGTGGGCGGCCGGGTGGTCGGCGCCGTGCAGTGGTACGCCGAGAACGACGACGAGTACCGGCACGCCGGGATGGACATCTTCCTGGACCCTTCGGTGCACGGCCTGGGCCTGGGCACCGACGCCGTGCGCACCATGGCCCGGCACCTGGTGCACGAGCGCCACTACCACCGGCTGGTGATCGACCCGGCCGTGGACAACCTCGCCGCGATCCGCTGCTACACCAAGGTCGGCTTCCGCCCGGTCGGCACCATGCGCCAGTACGAGCGCGGTTCGGACGGCACTTGGCACGACAACCTGCTGATGGACCTGCTCGCGGACGAACTGTCGGACGGCTGACCGGTCGTCACTCGACCGCAGGCGTCCGGTGCAAGGGTGTACAGACATCTTGTCGGTCGACGGCCCTGACCTGTACAGACATCTCGCCGCCACAGGAGCGATCGCAACTGATCGCCTGGCGTTCTTCCCGAAGTACCGGGCAGTAGCTAGCGTTCCCCCGCCAATCCCCGGCGGCCGGCCACCCCGGCCCGCCCGGGCCCCACCGGATTGACGGACCCCCAGGAGAACGCCCATGCTCTCGCGTCGTACGGCCACCGCCCTCACCTCGGCGGCCGCCGCCGCACTGCTGCTCGGCGGCACCGCCCCGAGCGCGTCCGCCACCACCGCGGCGAGCCCCACCACGCTGTCCGTCTTCGCGTTCAACGTCGACCTCGGCACCGCCGTCGTCGACAGCACCCAGAACGAGCAGGCGGCCCGCCGCACCCCGGTGATCGAGCGGATCGTCCGGCAGCACAACGCCGACGTGGTCGTCCTGGACGAGCAGTTCAACAACAGCTCGACCGCCGACATCAACGCCAAGCTCGCCGACCTCTACCCCTACCGCACCCCGGTGGTCGGCCAGACCTGCTCCGGCGGCGGCTGGACGGGTGTCAGCGGCAACTGCTCCAGCTCGTGGTTCGTCATCAACGGCGGCACGATGATCCTCTCCAAGTACCCGATCACCGCCCAGTACGCCCACGTGTTCAGCAACTCCACCTACGGCACCTGGGACTACCACGCCAACAAGGGCGCGGCGCTGGTGCAGGTGAACAAGAACGGCAGCACCGCCTGGGTGGTCGGCACCCACCTCCAGGCCGACGAGGCCGACACCTCCACCGACACCACCCAGTCCACCCGGCTCGGCCAGCTCGCCGAGATCCGCGCCTGGGTCGACGGCATCGTCGGCAGCAGCGCCCCGGTGCTGATCGGCGGCGACCTCAACGTCGAGTACTTCCACGGCCAGGGCCGCGGCGACTACACCAACGCCCAGAACGCGGTCAACGGCGTGCTCGGCACCCCGGCCACCGACCCGAACCAGGCCCGCACCACCATGGACTGCCCGGTCTCCTCCTGGTGCCAGTACATGGCGGGCGTGGAGACCTTCCCGACCGACTACCGGGACGACCTGGACTACATCGGCTACCTCAACGCCCCGGGCCGCCCGGTGCCCGCCTCGATGTCCACCGTGAAGATCGACTTCGACCCGCAGACCGGCTGGGCGCCGGGCTCGCCGGACACCAACGCGCCCAGCGACCACTACCCGGTCGAGGCCGACTTCCAGCTGAACTGACGCACGGCCTTCCAGCTGAACCGACCTACGGCTCAGGGCTGTCGGGCCGCGGATCCGGCCGGGCAGCCGCAGGAGCGCCGCACCACCAGCCGGGCCGGGAAGGTCCGGGCCCCGGCGGCGCGGCGCTCCGCCCCGCCGAGCACCAGGTCCACCGCGGCCCGGGCCATCTCGTCCTGGGCGGTGGTGACGGTGGTCAGCGCCGGTCCGGCGATCACCGCCTCGGCGATGTCGTCGAAGCCCGCCACCGCGAGGTCCTCCGGCACCCGGATGCCGAGGTCGTCGGCGGCCCGCAGCAGGCCGATCGCCTGGTCGTCCGTCGCGCAGAACACCGCGGACGGCCGGTCGGGCCGGCCGAGCAGGGTGAGCGCCTCGGCGTGCGCCCGGACCCGGTCGAAGGGCGCCGGGGTGAGCCGCCCGTCGGTGGACAGCCCGGCCTCGGCCAGCGCCGCGGCCCAGCCGGTCGTCCGCCCGGTGACCGGGTCGAGCGGGCTGAGCGCCAGGGTGCCGCCGAAGCAGTGCACCTCGGTGTGGCCGTGGCCGAGCAGGTGGCGGACCACCTCGCGGGCGCCGCCCTCGTCGTCCGCCACCACGGCCACGCCGCCGGCGCTCTCCGTACGGTGGTGCAGCAGTACCACCGGGGTGCCGTCGGCCGAGTCGAAGCCGGTCAGTCCGGGGGCGGCCGGGTCCTGGGTGACCAGGATCAGGCCGTCCACCTGCATCCCGAGGAAGGCCCGGATGTAGTGCGCCTCGCGCTCGTCGGCGTAGTCGGAGTTGCCGATCAGCAGCAGCCGGCCGTGCTCGGTGGCGGCCTGCTCCACGGCGTGGGCCAGTCCGGCGAAGAAGGGCTGACGGGCGTCCGGCACGACCATCCCGAGCAGGTCGGTCCGCCGCCGGGCCATCGCCTGGGCGACCCGGTTGGGCCGGTAGCCGAGCTCCTCCACCGCGGCGAGCACCCGGGCCCGGGTCGCCGGTGCCACCGGACGCGGACCGTCGTTGATCACATAACTCACGACAGCCGTGGACGTCCCCGCCACCCGCGCCACATCGTCCCGTGTCACCCTCGCCATGACGGATGAGCCTACACAGCGGCTCCGACCAGCGCGTTTTCGGCGGTCGGGGGTGGCGTCGATCACGCCGCCACGAGTTCCGTCACCCACCTCCGTGGTCAGTGCACCCAGGCGGCGTCCGGCACGATCACGGTCAGCGAGGTCTCCCGCAGCCGGAAGCCCAGCGCCTCGTAGACCCGGCGGGCCGGGTTGCCCTCGGTGACCGCCAGGTGCACCTCGGCCAGCCCGCGCCCGGCAGCGTCCGCGACCGTCCGGCGCAGCAGGTCGGCGCCGAGGCCGCGGTAGCCGCGCCGCGGGTGGCGGAACACCTCGGCGACCCAGGGCAGGCCGTCGCGGTCGGTCAGCACGGCGGCGCCGACCACCCGGTCCTCGGCGTCCACGGCGAGCAGGCTGGAGGGCAGCACCGGGCCGATGGCCTTCCCGGCCAGCAGCGGGCCGATGCGCTCGGCCAGGGCGCGGCTGTCGTCGCCGTGGAAGCGGTCCACGTGGGTGGGGTCGAAGGCGGCCCGCCAGGACTCCAACAGCTCCTCGGGCGCCCGGTCGCAGGGCACCGCCCGCAGGCCCTCGCGCAGGGGCAACCCGGCCCAGTCGGCGGGCGGCGGGTCGGCGCGGAGGTCCCGCCCGAAGGTGTGGGCGTGGCGCAGGGCCGTCGCGCCCCGCGCCAGCAGGCGCTGCCCGAGTTCGGGGCTGCCGGAGACCACCCAGCCGGGCAGTTCGGCGCGGATGTACTCGGCGGCGTCCACCGATTCGTCCAGCACCTCCAGCAGGTCGGCCCACGGCCGCCCGTCCCGCTCGCCCACCTGGTACCGCAGCACCGGTACGCCGTCGCCGTCGTGCCTGACCACCCAGTCCGTTTCGGGCATGGCCCACCCCACTTCGCGAGATCGTTCGTCGGCGGCCCATGCTCACCGGGCCGGAGTGTCCCGGCAACAGGTTTTCGGCCGACGGGTCTCGTTCGGCGGGGTGCTGCGTCCCGAGCCGGGGTCACCGCCCGGTGGGGCTCAACTCACCACCGCCGCACGGACGCAGAGCACGTCCGGCAAGTGGGAGATCAGCAGCGACCAGGTCTCGCCCTCGTCGCGGCTGCCGTACACGTCGCCGGTCCGGTTGCCGAAGTAGATCCCGGCCGGGTCGGCGTCGTCGGTGCGCAGGGCGTCGCGCAGCACGATGCCGTAGTGGTCCTCGCCCGGCAGGCCGTTGGCCAGCTGCTGCCAGCTGGTGCCGCCGTCCGTGGTGCGGAAGACCCGGCAGCGCCGGCCGGGCGGGATCCGGTCGTCCGAGCCGCCGAGCGGGAACAGGTAGGCGGTGTCGCCCCGGCGCGGGTGGGCGGCGACGGCGAAGCCGAACTCGGCGGGCAGCCCGTCCGCCACGGAGCGCCAGTTCTCGCCCCAGTCGTCGCTGCGGTAGACGCCGCCGTGGTTCTGCAGGTAGAGCCGGTCGGGGTGGACCGGGTCCGGGGCGATCTTGTGGACGCACTGGCCGAACTCGGGGTACTGCTTCTCCTCCGGGAAGAACTCGGCGCGCAGGCCGGTGTTGGAGGGCGCCCAGGTGTCCCCGCCGTCCTTGCTGCGGTAGACGCCGCCGCTGGAGACGGCGACCAGCAGCCGCTGCGGGTCGCGCGGGTCGGTGAGGATGGTGTGCAGCCCCTGGCCGCCGTAGCCGGCGCCCCACTCGGGCCGCTGGGGGTGGTTCCAGAGCGACTCGACCAGGGCGAAGGTCTCGCCGCCGTCGGTGGAGCGGAACAGTGCGGCGGGTTCGGTGCCCGCGTACACCACGCCGGGATCCTCCGGCCCGGCGGGCTGGAGCTGCCAGACCCTGGTGAGCGAGGCGCCGGTGGACTCGGGGAAGCGGATCGCCGGCTGCGGCGGTTCGAACCAGCTGGCGCCGAGGTCGTCGGAGCGCCACACCGAAGGCCCCCAGTGGCTGCTGTCGGCGCCGACCAGCAGTCTGGTCCGCTCCTCGCGGCGGTCGATGGAGACGGAGTAGATCGCGTTCATCGGGAAGTGCGGCCCGCTGAACTCCCAGTCCAGCCGGTCGCGGCTGCGGCCGAGAAAGAGGCCTTTCTCGGTTCCGACGGCCAACAACACCTCGGTCATGCCTCACACCACCTGATCACGAGCACGGCCCCCGGGACGGCCCCCCGGGCGCGGCGGACGCGCCCCACCAGCCAGTGTCCCGCCGTCCACCGGTGGTCACATCTCGCCGCGCCGCGCCCCGGGTGGGGGAGGCTCAGCCCCGGCAGCCCTCCAGCAGCCGCAGCCAGACCTCGCTGATCGTCGGGTAGGCGGGGACGGCGTGCCAGAGCCGGTCGATCGGCACCTCGCCGACCACCGCGACGGTGGCCGAGTGCAGCAGTTCGGCGACGGCCGGGCCGACCAGGCAGGCGCCGACGATCACCTCCCGGTCCAGGTCGAAGACGGCCCGGGCCCGGCCGCGGTAGCCGTCGGCGTAGAGCGAGGCCCCGGCGACGTTGCCGATCTCGTGGTCGACGGCCTTGACCCGCAGCCCGAGCCGTTCGGCCTCGGCCAGGGTCAGGCCGACGGCCGCGACCTCCGGTTGCGTGAACACCACCTGCGGCGCGCCCGCCAGGTCGGCGGATGCGGAGTGCGCGCCCCAGCGCGAGGTGTCCAGTGCGCGCCCCTGGGCGCGGGTGGCGATCGCCGCCCCGGTGATCCGGGCCTGGTACTTGCCCTGGTGGGTGAGCAGCGCCCGGTGGTTGACGTCCCCGGCGGCGTACAGCCACTCGCCGTCCACGCCCAGCACGGTGCAGCTGTCGTCCACGTCCAGCCAGCCGCCCGGCCGCAGCCCGACCTGCTCCAGCCCGATGTCGGCGGTGCGCGGGGCCCGTCCGGTCGCGTACAGCACCTCGTCGGCGGTCAGCCGCTCGCCGCCGGAGAGCGTCAGCTCCACCGGTCCGTCGGCCCCGCCGCGCTCCAGGGCGGTCACCTCGGTGCCGAAGCGCAGGTCCACCCCGGCCTCCCGCAGCCCGTCGGCGACCAGCTCGCCCGCGAAGGGCTCCATCCGCGGCAGCAGCGCGTCGCCGCGCACCAGCAGCACCACCTCGGAGCCGAGCGCCCGCCAGGCGGTGGCCATCTCCACCCCGACCACCCCGCCGCCGACCACGGCCAGCCGCCCGGGGACGGTCGGCGAGCCGGTCGCCTCCCGGTTGGTCCACGGGTGGGCCTCCGCCAGCCCGGCCACGGAGGCCGGCAGCACCGGCCGACTGCCGGTGCACACGGCGACGGCGTGCCGGGCGGTGAGCACCCGCTCGGTGCCGTCCTCCGCCTCCACCGTGACCGTCCGCACGCCGGCCAGCCGGCCGTGGCCGCGGACCAGCTCGATGCCGGTGTCCCGCAGCCACTGCACCTGGCCGTCGTCCTTCCAGTGCGAGGCGAAGGAGTCCCGCCGGGCCAGCACCGCCGCCGGGTCCAGCCGCCCGCCGCCCACCGCCTCGCGGGCGCCGCCGACCGCGCGGGCGTCGCCGAGCGCGGCCACCGGCCGCAGCAGCGCCTTGCTCGGCATGCAGGCCCAGTACGAGCACTCCCCGCCGACCAGTTCGGCCTCCACGATCACCGTGCGCAGGCCTGCGGCGACGGTCCGGTCGGCCACGTTCTCGCCGGTCGGGCCCGCGCCCAGGACGATGACGTCGTACTCCTCGGCGGTGCTGCTGGTCATGTCCCGTCCTCCGTGGTCTCGCGGGTCCGTGCGCTCTGTCCACGCCGGGGCGGCTTCGCGGGCCGCCGGCGTGGGCCCCATCCTGCCCGGGGCGGGGCCCGCGGGCGAACACGCGGAGCGGGTCAGATCGCCGCGAGCTCCGCCAGCAGCGCCGCCGTGTCGGCCGGCCGGGAGAACATCGGCCAGTGCCCGGTGGGCAGTTCGCGCAGCTCCCAGTTGGGCCCGTCCAGCCCGGCGAACCACGGGTGACCGGCCGCGATCAGCGCCCGCACCTGCTCCAGCGGGAAGGAGCAGGAGATCAGCGCCTGCGGCAGCTTCGCCCCGGCGCCGGTCAGCCGCAGCGCGTCCCGGTACGTCCCGGCCGGTTGCGGGGTGAGCCGGGCCCGGATCCGCCCCAGTGCGGCCGGGTCCAGGCCCTCGGTGCTGGAGCCGTGGGCGGCCATGTACTCCCAGGAGGGCATCGGGAGGCGGCCGTCGACCACGGTGGCGTCGGCCTCCGCCTGGAAGTCGGGCTGCCACAGGTCGTACACCGAGGTGCCGTCGGCCATCGGGCCGCTGTCCAGGTAAACCACCCGCCGGATCCGCTCCGGCAGCCGGTCCGCGACTCCGCCCACCGGGGCGCTGGCGCCGCTGTGGGCGACCAGCACCACGTCCCAGAGGTCCTCGCGCACCAGCAGCCCGGCCAGGTCCGCGATGTGCTCCGCCAGCCCGAACTCGCCCTGCTCGCCCGCCCGTTCGGCAAGGCCCGGCAGGCTCACCGGATGAACCCCGTGCCCGGCCGCGCGCAGCGGTGCGGCCACCTCGTCCCAGGCCCAGGCGCCGAGCCAGAACCCGGGGACCAGTACGAACGTGCTCATGGTGCACCGCTCCTTCCACGGTGGGATCCGTCACCGGTGACTCTAGGGTCCGTCTTCGGACTCCCGCCTCCGGATTCCCGCCCTCCGGACGGCCGGACGGCGGGCGGGACCGCACGGCCGGGGCCCGGGGAGCAGTGGCTCCCCGGGCCCCGGCACAGAACAGAACAGAACAGAACAGAACAGAACAGAACAGACCGGGATGGAGCGGGACGGCTCAGGCCTGGCCCCCGGCCGCCTGCTCCTCCGCCACCTTGCGCTTGACCTCGGTCATGTCCAGCTTGCGGGCCTGCCCGATCAGGTCCTCGAACACCGGCTCCGGCAGCGCGCCGGCCTGCGAGAAGACGAGCACGCCCTCGCGGACGATCGCCAGCGTCGGGATCGACTGGATGCCGAACGCGGCGGCCAGCTCCTGCTGGGCCTCGGTGTCGACCTTGGCGAACACGAGGTCCGGGTGGCGCTCCGCGGCCTTCTCGTACACCGGGGCGAACTGGCGGCACGGCCCGCACCACCCGGCCCAGAAGTCGATGAAGACGAAGTCCTTGCCCTCCGGGCCCGGGACGATGTCGTCGAAGTTCTCCTTGGTCAGCTCGACCATGTTGCTCATCTCGCGGATCCTTCCCTTCCGAAGTTGGTGGCGGTACAGATCGTCTGCCCGCCACAACGGTGATGCCCGCCGGGGTATTCCGGGGTCGGCCCGGATTGAGCACCCGGCCGCCACCGTCCGTACAGAGGGGTGTCCAGTTCGTTCACCGACCCGGGAGGCTCCCCATGCGCAGCAGCACCCCCCGTACCCGCCGGGCCGCCGTGCTCGCCGCCTCCGGCCTCGCCGCGGCGGCCCTGATCGCCGGCTGCGGGTCCTCCGGGTCCGGCACATCGAGCACGCCCGGCCCGCCGAGCGGTTCCGGCTCCCCGGCCGCCGCCACCCTGCAGACCGCCCACGACCCCAAGCTCGGCACCATCGTCACCGACAGCGCGGGCTTCACGCTCTACCGCTTCGACCAGGACCAGAACAACCCCTCGGACTCCTACTGCAACGGTAGCTGCGCCTCCCTGTGGCCGCCCGAGCACGCCGGCGGCGACGTGACGGTCAAGGGCATCGACAGCAAGCTGGTCGGCAGCTTCACCCGCGACGACGGCACCAAGCAGGTCACCGTCAACGGCTGGCCGGTCTACCGCTACTCGCCGGACAGCAAGCCCGGTGACACCAAGGGTGAGGGCGTGGCCGGCAAGTGGTTCGCGGTGACCCCGACCGGCGGCAAGGCGATGCCGGCCACCACTCCGGCGCCCGCCACCCCCACCCCGCAGCCCAGCACCCCGGCGCCGGGGTACTGATGCCGTCGACCGCCGACCACCCTGGACCGGGAGGCCCGGTTGCGCAACGATGAAGTGGTGACCGAGGAGCATCCCGGCGGCGGCCGGGCCGGGTACGGCACGGGGGCCGCGGACGAGGAGCTGATGAGGGCCCTGTACCGCGATCACGCCGGTCCGCTCTTCGGCTTCGTCCTCCACCTGGTCGCGGGGGACCGGCAGCGCGCCGAGGACGTCGTCCAGGAGACGCTGGTCCGGGCCTGGCGGAACATCCACCGGCTCGACCCGCAGGCCGGCTCGCTGCGGCCCTGGCTGGTCACCGTCGCCCGCCGGATCGTCATCGACGGCCACCGCAGCGCCGGCGCCCGCCCGCGCGAGGTGGACGCGGCGGTCCTGGAACAGCTGCCCGCCGAGGACGAGATCGACCAGGCGCTGCGGATGATGACCGTCGCCGACGCGCTCGCCGACCTCTCGCCCGCCCACCGGGAGATCATCGTCGAGACCTACCTCAAGGGCCGCACCGCCAAGGAGGCGGCCGTCGAACTCGGCATCCCGGCCGGGACGGTCCGGTCGAGGGTGTTCTACGCACTGCGCTCGCTCAGGCTCGCGCTGGAGGAACGGGGAGTGACATCGTGACCGACCGGCCCGACTCCACCCCCGGCCTGCCCGAAGGGCCGCCCGGCGGCTCCGAGCACCTGGACGTCGGGGCGTACGTCCTCGGCCTGCTGGAGCCCGCCGAGCGCACCGCCTTCGAACGGCACCTGGCGCACTGCCCGCAGTGTGCCGGGCAGGTGGACCAACTCAGCTTCGTCGAGCCGCTGTTGGCCGAGTACGTGACATCGGCGAAGACCGCCGGACTGGACCCGGCCGAACCTGCGCCGGCCCCGGACGGACGCGTCCTGGACCGGCTGGTCGCCGAGGTGACGGCCGGCCGGCGGCGCGGCCGGGTGCGGCGGCTGGTGCTGGCCCTGGCCGCCACCGCGGCGGTCGCGGCGGGCCCGGCCATCACGGCCGCGGTGCTCACCGCCGACTCCACGCCCGCGGTGGTCGCCGTCGCCGAACAGTTCAGCGCCACCGACCCGGCCACCGGCGCCAAGGCCGCCGTCGGGGTCGACGGCAAGACCTGGGGCAGCCAGGTCAGCCTGCAACTATCCGGCGTGCAGGGCCCGTTGACCTGCCGCCTGGTCGCCGTCTCGCACGGTGGCGACCAGCAGACCGTCACCACCTGGAGCGTCCCGGCGGACGGCTACGGCCGGCCGGGCGACGGCGCCGGCACGCTGCGCACCACCGGCGGCGCGGCCCTCCAGCCGGGCGACATCGACCACTTCGAGGTGCGGGTGCAGAACACCGGTGCCCTGCTGGTGTCCGTCCCCGCGCACCACACCTGAGTGCGACCGGCCCGACTCGGGGCAGCGGGTGCGGCCCGTCGTACGTGACCAGCCGCCCGACCCGGGCCGTGGCCAGGTGGGCGGGCCGGCGCGGATCGGGCCCGCCGTCGCCGGCCTTGTGCTCCCGCCGCCAGGTCCGGCTCCAGCCGACCCGTGGTACCAGGCCTGGTCGGGCGAGCCCGGCCGGCGCCGGTTCCACCGGGCCGGCTCCGACGCCGACGGCTTCCCGGCCGGCTTCTCCACCCGCCGCTGCGCCGCGTACCGCTCCGCCCGCGCCAGCCGCAGCTGCCGCGCCTCGTGCAGTTCCTCCACCGCCCGCACCAACGACTCCGGGTCGGCCTCCAGCAGCCGGGGCATCCGGGCGCTGACGGTGAGGTGGTGGTGGGGCGTGTCTGACAATTCGCGTCGGGCGCGCTACGCCGGGGCAGGAACCTCGCCGCGTTGTCGTCGGTCGCCGATGCGCTGCGTCGGGCTCCCTCCTCCGCCTTGCGGTGCACGCACCCCGACGCCGCTCCTTCGCCCACTCACCATGTGCCGGTCGGTCTCATCCCGCTATCCGGCGTCCGCCGCGATCGAGGCCAGCACCCGCCCGCAGCGGCGGGCGAAGGCGTGCTGGAGGAGCGGGAACAGTGGACCGGCGAGCCGGGCCCACCAGGCGACCGGCCGGCTGAACGCGGTGACGCTGAACCAGACCGACCCGTCCGGCGCCAGTTCGACCAGGAAGGTCTCCTCGCCCCGGCCGAGGTGCCCGTGCCTGGTGCCGTAGGTGAAGCCGTACCGGTCCGGGCCGTTGACGGCGGCCAGCACCCGGTTGGGCGCGCCCGCCCGCAGCGGGCCGACGCCGATCGCGCAGCGGACGGCGACGCCCGGGGCGGCCTCCTCGGCCTCCGCGTCGATCCGCACGCCGGCCAGGCGGTGCATCCGCCAGCCGAGCAGGGCGGCCCCGGCGACGTCCAGGGCGGCGCGGCCGTGGCCGATGCGGGCCCGGTGCCGCAGGTGGCGGTAGCCGGCGGGCAGTTCGCCGGTGCGGCTGGCGCCCTGCTCGGGGTAGCTGTAGTCGTTCACCGGGGGTCCTTCGCGGTGGTGGTCCGGCGCCAGGCGAGGAGCGCGCAGAGGGCGAAGCCGAGCGCGTTGCCGAGGCCGTGGGTGGCGGCCATCCAGCTCAGGGTGGGGTGGGGGAGTCCGGCGGCCCGGCCGAGCGCCCACCACAGGGCGAGCAGCATGGTGAGCGCCAGCACGGCGGAGGAGAGGGCGAGCAGCCGGGCGGCCGTCCGGTCCGCGGTGCGGGGGCGCAGTTCGCGCCAGCTGACCAGGCCGACCAGCCACATCCCGGTGCTGAGGACGACGGCTCCGGCGAACTGCCACCAGTTGCCGAGGAAGTACCCGGCGAGTACCAGCAGGGTGCCGGCGGGGACGCTGAGGGCCGCGCAGCGGGCCGCTCGGGAGCCGGGCTCCGAGGCCCGGCAGACCAGTCCGGCGATCAGCGCGGCGGTGAATCCGGCGTAGTGGAAGTGCGGGACGGTCAGCGCGAGGATGTGCGGCTCGAAGCCGAACAGCGGATAGCCGGAGCGTTCGGCGACCAGCGCGACCCCGGCCACCGAGGGGGCGGCGAGTGCGGTGAGCACGGCGATCTCGGCGGGGACGAGGGAGCGGGTCCGGGCCAGTCGCCGGGGTGCGTGCAGGGCCACGGCCAGGGTGCCGAGGGCGTAGGCGACCGCGGTGCCGGTGGCGAGGGCGCCGCGCGGAAGCCAGAGCGAGAGCGCCCCGGGGACGGCCGCGAGCGGCCACAGCCGGCGGATCCGGGCCAGCCCGGGTTCGTCGACGAGCGCGAGGCCGAGCGGCAGGACGGCGCCCATGCCGAGCAGGACCAGGAGGTCGACCAGTTCCGTCGTGCCCTTGCCCATGGCGGACACCCTCCTCTTGAACCCGTTCAAATGCCGTGCGTCGGTGACTCTACGCGGCATTGTTGAACGCGTTCAACCCGCCCCCGGTCCGGCTGGCCTGGTGTTCACGCTGGGTGCGGCGCACCCTGGAGGAGTAACCGATGGAGGTGATCCGCCATGCAGACTCTGGTCGGTTGGCACATCGAGATGGAGTTCCGCGAGGACGGCCCGCGGACGACCGCGGCCGCCCTGCTCCGGCTCGGCGACGGGAGTGAACTGCGCGCCCACGGCCACAGCAGCCGCCACCCATCGGACCCGGAACAACTGCGGGTCGGAGAGGAGATCGCGGGCGCCCGCGCACTTAACGACCTCGCCTCGCAGCTGCTCTCCAAGGCCCACGGCGAGATCCAGGAGGTCAGCCCGGTCCCGACCCACCCGCTCTCGTGACCGCCCCGCACCCGGGCGGCGACCAGGCCGGACGGGACCCGAGCCGCGCGCGAATCCCGCTGATCTGCCCGCGCTGCGGGCACGAGCAGCAGGTCGTGCCCGGCGGCCCCGAACGGGCGGTCAAGGTCGTGCACGTGGGGACCGGCCGGGAGGCCTGCGAGCCCGGGGACCTGGCCCGGGCGCCGGACGACGGGGACTGACGGACCGGTCCCCGCCGCACGGGCCTGGCGTCAGGGTCCCCGCCGCGCGGTCCCGGCCCCACGGCGGGCGTCAGTTGACGCAGTACGTGCCCGGCGGCCGCCACTCCGGCCCGACCAGCCGCTGTTCCAGCTCGTTCGGCGTGATCCGGATCCCGACCGTCCCGGCCAGTCCGACCCGGAACCGGCTGCGGGCCAGCACGATCAGCGCGGTGAGGCCGTACTTGTTGATCAGTGAGGTGCGGTAGCGCGCGGTCGCGTCGGGGTCGCAGAGCCGGGCACGGGCCGGGAGGCGCCGGCCGGTCGGGCGTCCGTGGGCGTCGCAGGGGCCGATCAGCACTTGGGGGTGGCGGCGGATCCGTTCGGCCTCCCCGGAGTGGGCCGGGGTCCAGACGCCGAGTGCCGGGCCGTCCGGCACCACCCAGAGCTGGGAGTCCAGCCGGCTGCCGTCGTCGGCGAAGGTGGTCAGCAGGAGGTACCTGCTGTCGGCGAGCTGCTCGGTTCGGTCGGGCATGATCTCCTCCCTCTGTCGGGGGGCGGGTCAGTGGTGACCGTGGCCCTCGCCCTGGGTGATCTCACGATGCTCGCGGTACTCCCCGGCGGTGGGCTTGGCGATCCTGGCGTGCTCGCCGTGGAACCCGCGGGACAGCCGTACGCGGGTGCGGGTGAGCGCGCCCGTCGGCCGGGCCACTCCATTCTCGTCCACCGCGGGCGGCAGTTCGAGGGGGCGGGGCTGCTCGTGGGCGGTGAGCCGGTGCAGTTCGGCGGGCGCGAGCCCGGCGTGCACCTCGGTGAACTCGCCGTGCGGCAGCCGCTTGATGACACCGGTCTCCCGCCCGTGCAGCACCTTGTCGCGGTCCCGTCGCTGGAGGCCCAGGCACCAGCGCTTGGTGACCACGAAGACGGCCACCGGGACGACGAAGAAGCCGATCCGCACCGCGTGGGTGATGGTGTTGAGCGACAGGTGCAGATGGGTGGCGATGAGGTCGTTGCCGCCGCCCGCGAGCATCACCAGGTAGACGCTGATCCAGGCCGCGCCGAGAGCGGTGCGCACGGGGGCGTTGCGCGGCCGGTCGAGCAGGTGGCGCTCCCGTCCGTCGTTCGTCACCCAGCCCTCGATGAACGGGTAGACCGCGATCGCGCCGAGGATCACCGGGAAGAGCGTGAACGGGATCAGCACCCCGAGGTTGAGGGTGTGCCCCCATATCCCGATCTCCCAGCCGGGCATCACCCGGATCAGGCCCTCGGCGAAGCCCATGTACCAGTCCGGCTGGGCGTCGGTCGACACCTGGTCCGGACGGTACGGGCCGTAGGCCCAGATCGGGTTGATCGTGGCGACCGCCGACATCAGCGCGATGATCCCGAAGACCAGGAAGAAGAACCCGCCGGCCTTGGCCGTGTAGACCGGCATCAGCGGCATCCCGACCACGTTCTTCTCGGTGCGGCCGGGCCCGGCCCACTGGGTGTGCTTGTGGTAGAAGACCAGGATCAGGTGCGCCACCAGCAGGCCGAGCATGATGCCCGGGACGAGCAGCACGTGGATGGTGAAGAACCGCGGCACGATGTCGTGCCCCGGGAACTCCCCGCCGAACAGGAACATCTGGATGTAGGTGCCGACCAGCGGCAGGGCCAGCACCACGCCCTCGATGAAACGGATGCCGGTGCCCGACAGCAGGTCGTCCGGCAGCGAGTAGCCGAAGAAGCCGTCCAGCATGCCGAGGAACAGCAGCAGGAAGCCGAAGACCCAGTTGATCTCACGCGGCTTGCGGAACGCGCCGGTGAAGAACACCCGCATCATGTGCACGAACATGGCCGCGACGAAGACGACCGCCGCCCAGTGGTGGATCTGCCGGATCAGCAGCCCGCCCCGCACCTCGAAGCTGATGTCCACGGTGGAGGCGTAGGCCTCGGACATCGGGACGCCCTTGAGCGGGACGTACGAGCCGCTGTAGACCACCTCGCCCATGCTGGGCTTGAAGAACAGGGTCAGCCAGACACCGGTCAGGATGATGATCAGGAAGGTGTAGAGGCAGATCTCGCCCAGCATGAAGGACCAGTGGTCCGGAAAGATCTTCCGCAGGTTGGCCCGGGCCAGGGTGTGGATCCCCAGCCTGCCGTCCGCCCAGTCGGCGGCCCGCCGCCCCCGTCCTGGGTTCTGATTCCGCGTCATGTCCACGCACCTCGGGTCCGAAGTAAACGGGGATAGTTCCCCGTTTCATGCTTGGGTCACCATATCGGGGAGTGGTCCCCACTTCTATCGGAGGGGGTGGAAGCTGCTCTGGCGCGCGACCCGCCACAACGCGAGCGGCCCGTCCGGTGTCGTGGAAGACACCGGACGGGCCGCGTTCGCACCCGAGTTGCCCGTGGAAGGGCGGCACCCCGCAGGGGCCCGAGAGGGTCAGTGCACCAGTACCGGCACCTCGTCGACCTTCACCGCACCCGCGTCCGAGCCGGCGCCCGCCGCACCCGGCCGACCGGCGTTGATGAAGGTGAAGGCGACCGTGGCGGCCGCCACCAGGATCCCGAAGGACACCCAGATCGCGGTCGAGAAGCCGTGCACCATGCCCTGGAACTGCACGGCCTTGGCGGCCTCCGGGGTGGCGGCGGTGGCGATGGCGGCGGCGTGCGAGGTCAGCCAGCTGGTGGTGGCGCTGGCCGCGATGGTGTTCAGCAGCGCGGTGCCGATGGCGCCGCCGACCTGCTGCGAGGTGTTGACCATGGCCGAGGCCACGCCCGCGTCCCGCGGCTGGACGCCGTGGGTGGCCAGGCTCATGGCCGGCATGAACGCGGTGCCCATGCCGAGGCCCATCAGGACCAGACCGGGCAGGATCAGCGCCGGGTAGGAGGTGTCCAGGCCGATGTGGGTCAGCAGGAACATGCCCGCCGAGGCGGTCAGGAAGCCGGGCGCCATCAGGTAGCGCGCCGGGACCCGGGTCATCAGCCGGGCACCGATCTGGGTGGAGCCGGTGATCATGCCCGCCACCATCGGCAGGAAGGCCACACCGGTCAGCACCGGGCTGTAGCCACGCACGACCTGCAGGTAGTAGGTCAGGAAGAGGAACAGCCCGAACATGCCGATCACGGCCATGCCCAGCGACAGGTAGACCCCGCCGCGGTTGCGGTTCAGCACCACGCGCAGCGGCAGCAGCGGGGCCTTGACCTTGAGCTCCACCAGGACGAAGGCGGCCAGCAGGACGACGGCCGCGGCGAACAGCGACAGGGTGCTGCCGGCCGTCCAGCCGCTGGACTCGGCGCGGGTGAAGCCGTACACCAGCGAGACCAGACCGGTGGTCACCAGCAGCACGCCGGGGATGTCCAGCTTGTTGCGGTTGCGGCCCCCGGCGGGCTCGCGGATCACCAGGACGGCGCCGGCGATGGCAGCGATGGCGAACGGGATGTTGACGAAGAAGGTCCAGCGCCAGTTCAGGTACTCGGTCAGCGCACCGCCGAGGATCAGGCCGATGGCGCCACCGCCACCGGCGATCGCCCCGTAGATGCCGAAGGCCTTGGCCCGCTCCTTGGCCTCGGTGAAGGTCACCGCGAGCAGCGACAGCGCGGCCGGTGCGAGCAGTGCGCCGAACACGCCCTGCAGCGCGCGGGCGCCGAGCAGCATCGCGGTGTTGACCGCGAAGCCGCCGAGCGCGGAGGCGAGGGCGAAGCCGGTCAGACCGACCATGAAGGTCCGCCTACGGCCCCACAGGTCCGCGATCCGGCCGCCGAACAGCAGCAGGCCGCCGAAGGCCAGCGCGTAGGCGGTGATCACCCACTGGCGGTTGCCGTCGGATATGCCCAGGTCCGTCTGGGCGGACGGCAGGGCGATGTTCACGATGGTGGCGTCGAGGACGACCATCAGCTGGGCGAGGCCGATGAAGATCAGCGCCTTCCAGCGCCGGGGATCGGGCAGCGTCGCCTGCGGGGCGGCGTCGGATTGAGACATGGGGGTACCCATTTCACGGTGCGAGGTGTGCGAGAACGGTCAACTGCCGTACGGGAACGGCAGGTTGCCGTACGGGTGCGAGGGCGCCCGGAGGCGTCCGGCAACGGCGCCGGTCAGCCGCGCGGGGGCGGGGTGCTGGTGGGTCGGATCAGTGGTGTCGGGTCCGGATGGATCGGTCAGTCCCGGGAGCGGAAGTCCTCGAAGGTCGCGGCCCGGCCGGGCAGCGCCGAACGGGCCGGCGTGCGCAGGCCGTCCAGGAACAGTTGCAGGTGGCGGTGGACGAAATCGTCGAGCAGTCGGCAGGAGGTGCCAGGCAGCGGCCGGGACAGCTGGCTGATCGCGACGAACAGGTCCCCGTGGTCGACGTCGGACCGCAGTTCGCCGGTGGCCCGGGCGCGCTCCATCAGTCCGCTCACGGCGGACCGCAGGCGCTCCCGCGTCTCGGTCAACTCCGGGTCGTCCGGGTCGACGGTGCTGGTGAAGACGGCGCAGAGCCCGCCGACCTTCTCCGCCACGGTCGCGTGCACGAACCGCTGCAGAGCTTCGAACGGACCGCCGCCCTCGCCCGCGTCCGCCTCAGCCGTCGCCTTCTCGGCGAGGGCCAGGATGCGGGTCTTGACGAGCAGTGCCACCTCCTGGATCAGCGCCGTGCGGTCCGGGAAGTTCCGGTACAGCGTGGCATTGCCGACCCCCGCCCGCTTCGCGATCTCGTCCAGCGGCACCTCGGCACCGTGCTCGACGAACGCGTCCCGGGCCGCCAGCACGATCCGCTCCCGGTTCCGGCTGGCGTCCGCACGCAACTTCGGCGTACGCACACTCCCCGTGGAACGGGCCGGCTCTGCGGCGACGGTGGTCATGGCGACTGCTCCTCCAGGATACCGGGGAAGTTCTCCCCGCTTTCTCCAACGTACTCGGAAACGGGGAATCTGTCCCCGCAATTTCCGTCCATGATGTGACCTGCGTCACATTGGGGCCGTCTCCAGGCCTCCAGGCCTCCAGGTCTCCAGGTGAGGCCGGAGCCGTTCCCGCGCAACCACGGCCCGCAGGTTCAGGAGGCGGGGGACGGGCGTGTGCGCCCGGACGGAATCCTGGCACCCTCCGAGGCCCTCGTCGGCATGGGGAGTGGGTGGCCGCCGGGGCGGTGCTGATGGTCGCTGAAGTCGAAGCCGAAGCCGAAGCCGATTTCGGCAGGACGGTCCGGCTCCCCGACCCGGTCGGCATCGCTCTGGACACCGAGCCGCTGAAGAACTGGGTGCGCTGAGCCCGGCCGTGCCTTCCCGGGGCGGATCCCCCCGTCGGCCTAGGCTGTGGGCGTCCCGGGCGGCCGGTGGGTCGTGGGAGTCGGGAGGGGCCCGGCGGCCGGGTGGGCGAGGAGGTTCGCGATGAGCGGCGAGGAGACGGCCGCCCGGGTGCGCTGTGTGGCGGCCGTTCCGTGCTGGGTGAGCCTGATGGCCGGGGACCTGGAGGGCGCCAAGGGGTTCTACGGTCCGCTGCTGGGTTGGGAGTTCGAGTCGGGGCCGGAGCGCTTCGGGCCGTACGCGCACGCGGTGGTCGGCGGGGAGGCGGTGGCCGGGCTGGGGGTGGCCGGTCTCGGGGCGGTGCCGGTGGCCTGGACCAGCTACTTCGGGACGGAGAGCGCCGACGCCGTCGCCGACGCGGTGCGGGAGCGCGGTGCGACCCTGGCGGTCGGCCCGCTGGCCTTCGATGCCGGGCGGGTGGCCTTCGCGGCGGACCCGGCCGGGGCGGTGTTCGGCATCTGGGAGGGCCCGCTGGGCCGCGCCCGGAAGCTGGACCTGCCGGGCGCCCCGGTCTGGATCGAGCTTCGCACTCCGGACCCGTTCGCGGCGGCGCTGTTCTACGGCGAGGTGTTCCGCTGGGACGACCGGGACCCGGGGCACTTCGAGGTCCGCTGGGAGCACGACCGGGTGGTGCTGCGCGCCGAGGGCCACAGCGTCGCGGCGCTGGCCAAGGAGCAGTCGAGCGGCCCGGCGGGCATGCCGCCGCACTGGGAGGTGTCCTTCGCCGTCCCGGACGCCGACCGGGCGCTGGCCCTGGCCGTGGAGCTGGGCGGCTCGGCGGTCGGGCCGGCCTTCGACACCCCGTACGGCCGGGTGGCCCGGCTGCGGGACCGCGAGGGCGCCCGGTTCGCGGTGATCAGCCCGAAGGGCTGATCGGGGCCGAGTCGGCGGGTCGGTCCGCCCGGGGGTCATTCCGTGCGGCGGGTCATTCCGTGCGGCGGGTCATGTCGGCCCGGCGGGCCGTTCCGCGTGGCCGAGTTCGGCTCGTTCCGCCCGTAGCCGGTCGCCCATGGCCGCGCGGTCCGCCGCCGGCAGGGCCTTGCGGGCGGCGGGGAAGAGCACCTCCTCCTCGTCGGCCAGGTGCCGTCGGAGGGTGTCGGCGAGGCCGCTGAGCAGGGTGTCGAAGGCGGGGTCGGCCGGGCCGAGTCCTTGCAGGTCGGCGAGGTACTGCCCGATCGCCAGGTGGTCGTGGATGCTGCGGAACACCAGCGCCCCGCCCTCGGGCACGTCGTGCTGGACGAGCGGGAAGAGCTGCTCCTCCTCGGCGGCGCAGTGGGTGAACAGCAGGTCGGTCAGCTTGGTCACCAGCTCGCCGCGCTCGGCCGAGCCGGCCGGGGCCGCCTGGGTCCGGTCGAGCAGCTCGGTGGCGGCCTTGTGGTCGGCGGTGAACTCCCCGAGGATGTCCGGCCTGCGGTTCATGGCGCGCCCGCCTCTCGTCCGGGATCAGGACTGGCCCCCGTACTGTCCAGTATCCGGCGCCGCCGGGCGGAACCCCTGGTCCGGCCCCGGTTCGGCCCCTGTCCGGTTCCGTCCGGGCCCTGTCCGGGCCGGTCCCGTCCGGTTCAGCCCCCGTCACGGCGCCCGGTGAGGGCCAGCAGCCGGGTCTGCGGGCTCGCGTCCTCGGGGACCGGCAGCGGTGGGTCGAAGAGGCCGCTGCCGGAGAGATCGCCGTAGTCGCCGAACTGGCCGAGGGCGAAGTCCACCAGTGTGGCCGGGAGTCGGGTGCGGGCCCCGATGCCCTGGGCGAGGTCCCAGGTGTGGACGACCAGGTCGGTGGTGAGCTGGTCCAGGTAGTACTGCCCGGAGACGTCCCCGAAGGACAGGTGGACGGTGAGCTCGGTGGCGCCGGGCACCTCCCAGGCCTGTCGGGCGGCTTCCGCGGCGGAGGTCCAGGCGGCGACCGGGTCCTCACCGAGCACGTCGCCGTCGAAGCGGCCGCCGACCTCGGCGAGGGTGGCGCCCATCAGTAGCTCGGGGATCCAGAGCTGCTCGCCGGTGAGGTGGTTGACCAGGTCGCGGACCGACCAGTCGGCGCACGGGGTGGGGGCGTCCCACCGGTCGGGCGGGACCAGCCGGACCCGCTCGTCGAAGGCGGCGAGCGCCTCGGGATAGGGCGTGCCGGGCCGGGTGGCCCGCTGGTGTTGCCTGCGTTGAGCCATGTCTCCACCCTGCCCCGCTCCCGGTGGGGCGCGCGAGTCGTTCACCGGGCGCAGGTTGTTCAAATTCGAACTTCACGGTACGGTCGGGTGAGCGGCCGGTTCAAGTTTCAACAACAGGTACGGGATGTCACACCCTGCCCGGCCGCACCACCATCCACAGCCCTACGACCGACCCCGATCGATGGAGACGCGCATGCCGAGCAGCAGCCCGAGCACGACCGCCGCCACCAGTCCCACCGCCCGCTCCGCCCGGGACGGCTCCGGGCCCGCGACCACCTCTCCGCATGCCTATGACGCCGGACTCCTGCTCCTGCGCCTGGTGCTCGGCCTGACCATGGCCGCGCACGGCAGTCAGAAGCTGTTCGGCTGGTTCGGGGGCGGCGGGATCGACGGTACGGGTCAGTTCTTCACCATGAGCGGCTACCCGGCCGGCAACACCATGGCCGTGGTCGCCGGCCTGACCGAGACCCTGGGTGGACTCGGCCTCGCCGCCGGCCTGTTGACCCCGCTGGCGGGCGCCGCGATCGTCGGCACGATGGTCAACGCGATCGCCGTCACCTGGGGCGGCGGCTTCTTCGCCCCGAAGGGCAACGAGTACGTGCTGCTGCTGACCGCGGGCGCCGCCGCCCTCGCGCTCACCGGCCCGGGCCGCTACGCGGTGGACCGCTTCCTGCCGGTGCTCAAGGCGCACCGGCTGGCGTACGGCGCGGCCGCCGTGCTGGTGGGACTGGTGATGGCCGGGGTGATCCTGCTGCTGCGCAAGTAGCCGACGCCGCCGCGCGAGCGGCTCAACTCAATTGCTCGGAGGCCGTGGTGACGAATCGTCAGCACGGCCTCCGGGCGTTTCCGTGCGAACCGCGCCCGGCTGCCTGCCCGGCTGTGCGCTCGGCTGCGTGCCCGGCTATGCGCCGATCCGCACCAGTGCCAGGGTGATGTTGTCCGGCCCGCCCGCCTCGACCGCCGCCTTCCACAGCTCGAAGGCGGCCTTCCCGTCGGCTCGGTCGGAGGTCTCGTCCGGACGGGCGAGCAGTCCGGCCAGCTCCTCCTCGGGCACCGGATCGGTCAGGCCGTCGCTGCACACCAGGTAGCGGTCGCCGGGCGCGAGCGGCGCGACCCGTACGTGCGGCTCGACGAAGGTCAGCCCGAGCGAGCCGCCCAGGGTCTGGGTGACCACCGAGGTGGTGCGCCGACCGGGCGGGAGCGGCGGGCTGTCGTCCACGCTCACCCGGCGCAGCCCGTCCCCGGTGACCCGGTAGACCCGGCTGTCGCCGACGTTGAAGACCACCACCTGCTCGGGCAGCAGCACCAGCCCGGCGATGGTGGTGCCCATGGCGGCGAGTTCCGGCTCCCCGGCGGTGGCCGCGTAGACCGCCCGGTTGCACTCCTGCAGTTCCTCCCGGACGGCCTCCTCGTCGTTCAGGGCGGCTCCGCTGGCGGCCAGCCGGCGGGCGACCAGCGCACTGGCCACCTCGCCGCCGGGGTGGCCGCCGAGGCCGTCGGCGACCGCGACGACGCAGGGCGGGCCGAGCGGGAAGAGCAGGGTCTGCGGGTTGGTGGTCACGGTCGCGCAGAGCGTCCACGGGCCGACCGTGAGGCTGTCCTCGTTGTGCTCCCGCACCAGGCCCTCGTGGCTCAGCGCGCTCACCGCGATGTACGGCGCCATCGTCGGCCGCCTTTCCGGGGGGCCCGCTCCCGTGGTCGGTCGCCGCCCGCCCCGCCTTCCATTGTCGGCGGGAATAAGGATCCGCACCCGGGTGCTAGGGTGGTTGAAAGTTGGACTACCTGGGACCTCCTGGAGTGTGGTGAACAGCATGCAGTTCGGAATCTTCAGCGTCGGCGACGTCACCCCCGACCCGACCACCGGCCGCACCCCGACCGAGCACGAGCGGATCAAGGCGATGGTGGCCATCGCCCGCAAGGCCGAGGAGGTCGGCCTGGACGTCTTCGCGACCGGCGAGCACCACAACCCGCCGTTCGTGCCGTCCTCGCCGACGACCATGCTCGGCTACATCGCCGCGCAGACGGACCGGATCATCCTCTCCACCTCGACCACGCTGATCACCACCAACGACCCGGTGAAGATCGCCGAGGACTTCGCGATGCTCCAGCACCTCGCCGACGGCCGGGTGGACCTCATGATGGGCCGCGGCAACACCGGCCCGGTCTACCCGTGGTTCGGCAAGGACATCCGCCAGGGCATCCCGCTCGCGATCGAGAACTACGCGCTGCTGCACCAGCTGTGGCGCGAGGACGTGGTCGACTGGCAGGGCCGCTTCCGCACCCCGCTGCAGGGCTTCACCGCCACCCCGCGCCCGCTGGACGACGTCCCGCCGTTCGTCTGGCACGGCTCGATCCGCAGCCCCGAGATCGCCGAACAGGCCGCCTACTACGGGGACGGCTTCTTCGCGAACAACATCTTCTGGCCCAAGGAGCACTTCCAGAAGCTGGTCGACCTGTACCGCGAGCGCTACGCCCACTACGGCCACGGCACTCCCGAGCAGGCCGTCGTCGGCCTCGGCGGGCAGGTGTTCATGCGCAGGAACTCCCAGGACGCGGTGCGCGAGTTCCGTCCGTACTTCGACAACGCGCCGGTGTACGGGCACGGGCCCTCGCTGGAGGAGTTCACCGAGCAGACCCCGCTGACCGTGGGCAGCCCGCAGGAGGTCATCGAGAAGACCCTGACCTTCCGCGAGACCTTCGGCGACTACCAGCGCCAGCTGTTCCTGATGGACCACGCCGGCCTGCCGCTCAAGACGGTGCTGGAGCAACTGGACCTGCTCGGCGAGGAGGTCGTGCCGGTGCTGCGCGCCGAGTTCGCCAAGGGCCGCCCGGCCGAGGTGCCGGACGGACCGACCCACGCGGCGCTGGTCGCGGCCCGGGATGCCCAGGGCTCCCAGGACGTCAGTGGCGCTCAGGACGCCCACCAGAAGGAGGAGGTCTCCCGGTGACCGTGTTCAAGCTGGCTGTGGTGAGTGCCGGGCTGAGCAAGCCGTCCTCGACCCGTCTGCTGGCCGACCGGCTCGCCGAGTCGACCGTGCGCCGGCTCGCGGGGGAGGGGCGTGAGGCCGAGGTCACGGTGATCGAACTGCGCGACCTCGCGGTGGACATCGCCAACAACTTCGTCACCGGCTTCCCGGCCGCAGCGCTGCGCGAGGCCATCGGGACGGTGACGGAGGCGGACGCGGTGATTGCGGTGACGCCGATCTTCACCGCCTCCTACAGCGGTCTGTTCAAGTCCTTCTTCGACCTGATCGACCACGACGCGCTCACGGGCAAGCCGGTGCTGATCGCCGCCACCGGTGGCACGCCCCGGCACTCGCTCGCCCTGGAGCACGCCGTACGGCCGCTGTTCAGCTACCTGCGCGCGGTGGTGCTGCCGACCGCCGTGTACGCGGCCACCGACGACTGGGGCACGGCCGGGGACGCCCTCACCGACGGCCTGCCGGGCCGGATCGACCGCGCGGCGGGCGAACTGGCGGCCCTGCTGGCCGGGCGCGCCCCGGCGGCGGGGGCGGCCGTGCCGGAGCAGGTGGTCCCGTTCGCCGAGCAGCTGGCGGCGCTGCGGGTCTAGGACCTCCCGCTCTGGAGGGTCCGAGGCGGGTTCATCCCAACGGCCCCGTCGGACCACCCTCCGACGGGGCCTCTCGGCTGTGTGTCGGCCGCGCCGATGTGTCTGCTATGCGATGTAATCATTGGCATGATCAGATTGGTTCCGGTTCGTCACGCCCTGTGCACGCCCTCTCGAAGGCGGCAGCCGTGAGCACGCCGCCCGAACCGCAAGCCGTCCTCTCCCCGCTGACCGGCGCGGCGATCTTCCTCGTCCTCACCGTCGAGCCCGGCCGCGAGGACGCCGTCCGCGACCTCCTGCCCGACCTCGCCGGACTGCGCCGGGCCGTCGGCTTCCGAGCACCCGAGGGCGGCCTCACCTGCGTCACCGGCATCGGCTCCGAACTCTGGGACCGCCTCTTCGACGGCCCGCGGCCCGCCGCCCTGCACCCCTTCCGGGAACTGGCCGGCACCCGCCACCGTGCCCCGGCCACCCCCGGCGACCTGCTGCTCCACCTGCGGGCCGAGCGGATGGACCTCTGCTTCGAACTCGCCGGCCAACTCACCACCCGCCTCGCCGGGGCCGCCACCGTGGTCGACTCCGTCCAGGGCTTCCGGTACTTCGACGACCGGGACCTCCTCGGCTTCGTCGACGGCACCGAGAACCCCGAGGGCCGAGCGGCCGAGACCGCCGCCGTGGTGGGGTCGGAGGACCCGGACTTCGCCGGCGGCAGCTACGTCATCGTCCAGAAGTACCTGCACGACCTGGACAAGTGGAACGCGCTGAGCACCGAGCAGCAGGAGGGGGCGGTCGGCCGCACCAAGCTCACCGACATCGAGCTGGACGACGACGCCAAACCGGCCGACTCGCACGTCGCACTCACCGTGATCGCCGGCCCGGACGGTGAGGAGCGGAAGATCGTCCGCTTCAACATGGCCTTCGGCTCCTTCGAGCGGGGCGGCGAGTTCGGCACCTACTTCATCGGCTACGCCCGCGACCCCGAGGTGACCGAGGAGATGCTGCGCAACATGTTCATCGGCCGGCCGCCCGGCACCACCGACCGGCTGCTCGACTTCTCCACCGCCGTCACCGGCTCGCTGTTCTTCGTCCCGACCGCCGACCTCCTGGACTCCCCGCCGCCCGCCGCCGCCGTGGTGGCCGCCGGCCCGGCCGCCGCCGACGGCCGGGTCCGTCCGGACGGCTCGCTCGGTATCGGCAGCCTCAAGCCGACCTCCTGAACAGGACCAGCGCCATGAACAACCTGCACCGCGAGCTCGCCCCCGTCTCCACCGCCGCCTGGGAGGAGATCGAGGAGGAGGCCCGGCAGACCTTCAAGCTGCACATCGCCGGCCGCAGGGTCGTCGACCTCGACGGCCCCGGCGGCTCCACCCTCGCCGCCGTCGGCACCGGGCACCTCACCGGCATCGAACCACCCCTCGACGGCGTCCGGGCCCACGCCCGCGCCGCCCGCCCGGTGGTCGAGCTGCGCGTCCCGTTCACCGTCAGCCGGGCGGCCGTCGACGACGTCGAACGCGGCTCCCGGGACTCCGACTGGCAGCCCGTCAAGGAGGCGGCCCGCACCCTCGCCCGCGCCGAGGACCGCGCCGTCTTCGAGGGCTACCGGGCTGCCGAGATCGAGGGCATCCGAGCCGCCTCCAGCAACCCGCCGGTCCAACTCCCGGGCGACGTGAGGGAGTACCCCGAGGCGGTCAGCCGCGCCCTCACCGTCCTCCGCCTCGCGGGTGTCGGCGGCCCGTACTCACTCCTGCTCGGCGCGGAGGCGTTCACCGCCGTGAACGAACGCAGTGATCACGGGTACCCGATCCACAATCACCTGGCCCGGCTGCTCGACGGGGACATCATCTGGGCCCCCGCGATCGAGGGCGCTTTCCTGCTGTCCACCCGGGGCGGCGACTTCGAGCTCTTCCTCGGGCAGGACGTCTCGGTGGGCTACCTCTCCCACGACGCGGACTCGGTACAGCTGTACCTTCAGGAGTCGTTGACTTTCAGCGTGTACACGGGAGAGGCGGCCGTCGCCCTAGGCGCTTAACACCAGATGGGGATATCCCAGAAGGTGGGTTCACGACCTATTGACATTCGCTACTCCTGAGTAACTCGCAGGCCTAAGGGGGGCGTCGGCAGATCTGCCGACGCCTGGGGATCTTAGCCGTTTGCAAGTTTTACGCAAAATGCGATTGTCATGCTTGATGGGCGCGAAGCTCGACGAGTGCCATGCGGGCCTGGGTCGCCTCATCGGCGATACCGACGGACTCGGCAAGATTGACGGCTGCGAGCAAATGTTCGATGGCGTTGTCCGCGTTTCCGAGCGCCGCCTCGCACTGGCCGAGCCCCCGCAGGGCGGTCGCTTCTTCCCGCGCGGTGCCGATGGATCGCGCGAGGCCGAGGGCCACGACGTACTGGTCGCGCGCCTCCTCGTGCCGGCCGACGGAGAGGTACGCCGAGCCCAGGCCGTTGATGGCGTCCGCCTCGTAACGGACGCTGCCGACCGACCGGAAGGTCTCCAATGCCGACCGATACAGCGAGAGTGCGCAGTCGAGTTCCGCCGGAATTTCCAGGGTGGCGGCCAGGTTCACGTGGACGACGGACAGGTCGAACTGGGATATGTGGCCGTGCCCGATGTGCAGGATCTGCTCGAATGTGTGGCGCGCCGCCGATGTGTTTCCGGAGATAAGCTGGAGATCTCCGATGTTGTTCAGGATGCGCAGCTCGAAAACCCGGTCACTGAATTTTCGGGAAATCGGCAAGGCCCTGTTGTAGGCGCCCAGCGCGAGTTCGTAATTCCCCATCGAGCGGTGGACGATGCCGATGTTCGCCAGGCAGCGCGCGACGTTCCACTGGTCATCGATCGCCTGTCGAATGCCCAGTGCTTCCTCCTGGATCGCCAGCGATTCCTGGAGACGGCTCTGGTTCCAGCGCACCTGTCCCAGCAGGCTGAGTGCGTTCGCGGTCGCATCAGGATCGTCGTGGCGGCGGGCGAGGGCCAGCCCGCGTTCCAGCGCCTCGGCGGCGGACTCGTAGTGGGAGGCGTTGGCCAGGGTCGCTCCCAGGTCGATCAGTGCCCTTGCCTCCTGCCGGTCGTTCGCCTCCGACCGCCAGTGGGCCGCTGCGGCCCGGTGCATCTCCTGCGCCTCGCTCCAGTACGCCTCGGCGTCCAGGTGGCCGGCCAGGACGTGGGCGAGCCAGGCTCCGGTCCCGGCGCGCCCGGTCCGGTGGGCCTGGGCGGTCAGGGCGATCAGGGCCGTGTGCTCCGACTCCAGCCAGGTCCGGGCCGATGCGGGAGAATTGATCTCGATATCTCCCAACCAATCGTCCATGTCATCGAATTCGCGGTCCGCCGGAAGTCCGGTTCTGGATCTGCGGGGATAGAGCAGGCGATCCGCCTGGTCAGCCGCGTGCAGCGCGAAGCGGAGCAAGCGGTCCACTGCCGATTCCCGCTGCTCCTCCTCCACGCCCAACGCAACCGCGAACTCTCTCAGGAGGTCGTGTAGTTGGAATCTCTCGGGCGAGATTTCGACGATCAGATGGCAGTTCAGGAGGGCCTCAAGAACCTCATCGGTCTCATCGATCGTCCGTCCGAGCAGCGCCGCCGCCGCGTGGACTCCGAAATCCGGTCCCGGGTACAGCCCGAGCAGCCGGAATGCGGATCGCTGGCCTGCCGGGAGGTACTGGTAGGAGACCTCGAAGGCGCGCGCGATGCTGGCCGTGCCGCTGCGGATCTCGGCGAGGCGGGCCTTGCGGGAGAGGCGGCGGGCGAGGTGGTCGAGGGTCCAGGAGGGGCGGGCCTTGAGGCGGCTGGCGGCGAGTTCGATGGCGAGGGGGAGAAGCCCGCAGCGGTTCACGATCTCGACCACGCGGTCCCGGTCGGCGGAGCGCTCGGGGCCGACCACGTTGGTGAAGAGGGTGACGGCGTCGTCGACCGGCAGGACGTCCAGGAACACCGGCCGGGAGCCGGGGAGTTCGGCGAGCCGCTGGCGACTGGTGACGATGATCAGGGCGGACGGCGCGGGCGGCAGCAGCGGGCGGATCTGGGCGGCGTTGGCGGCGTCGTCGAGGACGAGGACGGCCCGGCGGGCGGAGAGGGCCTCGGTGCAGAGGGTGAAGACCTCGTCGGCGTCGAGCGGGATGGTGGTGGCGGGCACGCCGAGGCGTCTCAGCAGCAGGGCGCCGGCGGCCTCGGGGGTGAGCGGCGGCTGGTTGCCGACGTGGGCGCGCAGGTTGAGGTAGACGTACCCGTCGGGGAAGTGCGCGCGCATCAGGTCGGCGGCGTGCAGGGCGAGTGTGGTCTTGCCGACTCCGGGCATGCCGAGGATCGCCGAGACGGTGACGACCCCGCCCTGGCCGGCTCCGGCGCCGGGCAGGACGCGTCGGAGGTCGTCCCGGCGTCCGATCAACCGGTGTCGTCCGGGCGCTTCCACCGGACCGGGGCCGGGACCGGGACCGGCGGTGGCCACCGCAGCGGCCGGAGGGCCGGCGGACACCCGCGCCCGCGCCCCCGGCAGCGGCTCGCCGTTGAGCATGAGCCGGTGCAGCCGGGTGAGCGCCTCGCCGGGTTCGGTGGCGAGGTGGGCGCGGAGCAGCCGGACGACGGCGGGGTAGACGGCCAGGGCGTCGGCCTGGCGGCCGGCTGCGTGGAGTGCGGTCATCAGGAGGGCGGCGAGACGTTCGTCGGTGGGGCGGTTCTCGCGCAGGGCGGTGAGTTCGGGGATCAGTTCGTGGTGGCGGCCGATCCGCAGGTCGATCTCGATCCGTTGGAGGGTGGTGGTGAAGCGTTGGTCGGCCATGGTGGCGCGGGTGTTGCGGGCCCAGGTGCCGGGCAGGCCGGCCAGGGGTTCGCCGCCCCAGAGTTCCTCGGCGCGGCTGAGGACGGTTCTGGCCTGGTGGTCCTGTCCGTTCTCGGCGAGAAGTCCGGCTTGCTGGGAGAGGTCCAGATATCGGTGCCAGTCGATGAGTTGTGAGTCGGCCCGGAGGGTGTACGTGTGCGATCGGGTGTCGATCGTCGGGGCTTCCCTGGAGTTCTCCGTTCCGGTGGCCAGGGCGGCGCGTCTGAGTAGTGCCCGGAGGTGGGAAACGTGGCTGTACAGGCTGGTCAGCGCGCTGGGCGGTGGTTCCTCGTCCCACAGTCGGTACGCGAGCGAGGTGTGGGAGAGCGGCCTTCCGGCCTCCAGGGCCAGTGAAGCCAGCAGTTGGCGCCGTTTGTCGGAGTGGAGAGCCAATGGCTCTCCGTTCACCGACAGTTCAACTGATCCCAGGAGATGGAACTTCATGTGACGCCCCCCGCCGGTTGGCTACCAGCTTGCCGTGTCGCGGGTGAGCATGGCATGCGTTCGGGGTGATCGGCTATACCACGATGGGGTTCGGGGGATGGTCCTTTGGGAATGTTCTCGACTTGACGACATGTCATCTGCTAAAAGCACACGATTAATTCGTCGAAGGCGGGGGGAGCCAGTGACAGGATCGGCCGTGGTCGGTGGTGGCCGGTGACGGATGTCAACCTGCCCTTCGGAGTCGTGCGCAACTCGCTGACCGGCGGCGGAGGGGTCGGTGGCTCGGTGGTGCAGGCGGGCACGATCAACGGCGGGGTACACCTGCACGCCTCGCCGCTGCCACGGCCACGGCAACTCCCGCCCTGTCCACGGCGGTTGATCGGACGGGAGGACGATCTGGCGGCGCTGGACCGGTCGTTGGGCCCGGACGGCGGCGCGCCGGACGGAACCTTCGTGGTGACCGGTCCGGCCGGGGTGGGGAAGACGGCACTGGCCGCCCAGTGGTTGCGCGGCCTGGCCGGGCGCTTCCCGGACGGTCAGCTGTACGCCGATCTGCGCGGGTACGCGCCGGGTGGGCCGGCCGATCCGGCCGAGGCGTTGGGCGCGTTCCTGCGGGCGTTCGGGATCTCGCCGGTGCCCCGGAGCCTGGCGGAGGGCGCCGCGCTGTGGCGTTCGCTGGCGGCCGAGCGGCGGATCGCCGTCCTGCTGGACAACGCCTCGACGGCGGCCCAGGTCCGCCCGCTGCTGCCGGGCTCGGACGGCACGGTGGTCGTGGTGACGAGTCGGCGAAGGCTCACCGGCCTGGGGATAGACGGTGCGGTGTTCCGCGCGCTGGAGCCGCTCGCGCCGGAGGCATCGACCGAGATCCTCGCCGAGCGGGTCGGCGAGCACCGGGTGGCCGACGAGAGCGTCGCCGCGGCCGAGGTGGTGGACGCCTGCGCCGGGCTGCCGCTGGCGATCTGCCTGGCCGCGGCGCGGATCGCGGCACGCCCGGCCCAGCCGCTGGCGGCGGCGGCCGAGCTGCTCGGGCGCGGAAGCGACCGGTTGGCCGCGCTGAACGCGGGGGGCGAGACGGTGCGGGACCTGCTGGACGCCTCCTACGGTGTGCTGGAGCCGGAGGTCGCCCGGCTGTACGGACTGCTGGGCCTGCTGCCGTTCGCCGAGTTCACGCTGGAGAACGCCGCCGTCCTGGCGGACACCGACCCGGCCGGGGCCGACCTGTTGCTGGACGGTCTGATCGACGTGCACCTGTTGGAGGAGAGGGGCCCGGAGCGGTTCCGCTTCCACGACCTGGTCCGGTTGCACGCCCGGGCCCGCGGGGCGGAGGCCCGGGACGCCGACCCGACCCGGGCCGCCCTGGACCGGATCGTCGACTGGTACCTCGCTTCCACCACGGCCGCCGAGGCGGTCGTCTCGCCGAGCCACCGTACGCTCGCCCGCGACTACCTCACCCGATCCATCCACCCGGCACGGGAGTTCGCGGACGACGTGCGCGCCCTGGAGTGGCTGGACGAGGAGCGCGACCGGCTGGCCGAGCTCCTGCGCTGGTGCGAGGAGCTGGACCGCCCCGCTGCCGCCTGGCAACTCGCCGACGCCATGTGGCCGTTGTTCCTGCGGCTGCGCCCGGCCCGGCTGTGGGTGGAGGCCCACCGGATCGGTCTGCGGGCGGCCCGGTCGGCCGGGGACCGGGCCGGCGAACTGCGGATGCTGACCTCCGGCGGGAACGGCCTGCGGAACGCGGGAGACGGGGAGGAGGCGGCCCGCTGGTTCGCCGACGCGCTGGCCCTGGCCCGGGCGACGAACCAGCCGCTGGCCCAGGCGGACGCGCTGTACGGGCTGAGCCAGACCCACCGGATGGCCGGCCGTCTGGACGAGGCCGCCGAGTGCCTGCACCGGGTGGTGGAGCTGCGGGAGGCGGAGGACTACCTGCGCGGTTCGGCGCTGGCCCGGCTGGCGTACGGCGAGGTGCTGCTGCTGGCGGGCCGGGCGGCCGAGGCGGTGGGGCCGATCGAGCGGGCGGGCCGGGAGCTGTCCTCGATCGGGGAGGACTACGAGGCGGCCCGCGCGACGGCCTTCCTGGGCCTGGCGCACGGCCTGCTGGGCGCGTACGAGCTCGCCGAGGTCCGGTTGGCGGAGGCTCTCGCGGGTTTCCGCGCCGGGCTGTCGGCGCACTGGGAGGCGCGGACGCTGGAGTTCGCGGGGCAGGTCGAGGAGCGGCGTGGCCGCCCGGAGGCGGCGCGTGCCCAGTTCGAGGAGTCCCTGGCCCGCTACCGGGAGGTGGGTGCCACGGCCGAGGCGGCCCGGCTGGCGGACCGCCTCGCCGCGTACGCCGTCGACTCTGCCGTCACCCCCCGTCTCGATGCGCCGGAGTCCTGAGCCGGGCCGCCACCGGCTCGGGGGAGGGATGCCCGAGGACGTCGATCCGGGTGAGCTCGGTCAGCCGTCGCCCGGCCGCGAGCCATGCGTGTGCCAGCGAGCCGAGCGTCAGCGATCGGACCGCAGCGCAGACCGCACCGCCGGCCGGACCGCCGGCCGGATCGCCGACCGGACCGCCGACCGGACCGGGGGCGGGCAGGACGAGCCGCGCCCCCGTCCGGGCGAGCAACAGCGCCGCTCCCGTCCGGGTCTCGGCGGTGGCCAGCGCACATCCGGGGTGCATCGAGAGCACCTCCGCGAGCCGCACGTGGAGGTCCGCCGTGGGGAGCGGCCCGAGGTGCAGGACGTCGGCCTGCCGCCGTCGGCGGAAGCCCGCCGACACGGTGAGGTCGGCCGCCAGGTGCTCGTCCTCGAAGCCGGGCCCGGGCCGGTCGTACCCGTCCGGGCCCGGACGGTCGGCGACCAGCAGCCCGTGGCGGACACCGGCCGGGGACACCACCAGCGCCTCGAACACCACGGCCGGGGAGCCGACCACCGGCGCGAGCCGCACGACCGTGTACAGGTCGGCGGTCATCCGGCCCGCCGGAAGTCCGGCAGCAGCGGGCCGCCCAGCGGGCCGTCCGGCACGGCGTCCAGCGGAGCCGGCAACGGCAGCGGCGGCGCCGCCGGGCTGTGCGCGGGCTGGCCGAGTCCGAGCACCCGGTACAGCAGTCGGCGGGCGTTGCGGTCGAAGCGGCCGGGTTCGGAGCTGATCCGGTCGGCGATCGCCGCGTACTCCTCCGGGCGGTACTGCTCGGCGGCGTAGGCGAGTTGGTCGGTGAGCGGGTGCCCGGGGGCGAGCGCGGGCGCGGTCCGGGCGAGCTGGGCGGAGGGCGAGCGGGGGTTGACGTTGCGGTGCGGGAACTCGGCCAGCAGCACGGGCACGCCGGTCATCGCGCCGTACAGGGTGACCGAGCCGTGGTCGCCGATGACGAAGTCGGCGGCGACCAGCAGCGGCCGCCAGTCCGCCTCCGGAGGGAGGACCGACACGGCCCCGCGCCCGGTGGCCGTCGCCCAGGAGCGCACCTGCCAGGGGCTGTGGGCCGCCGCGATGTTCGGGTGGGTCAGCAGCGCGGTGCGGTAGCCCGGCCGGGGCAGTTCGGTGGTCAGCCGGGGAAGGACGGCGTCGAGCCGGGTGAACAGCGAACCGGCCCCCCAGGTGGAGGAGACCAGGACGAGCTTCTCCTCCGGCCGTAGCCCGAGCGCCGTCCGGTAGTACTCCCGGTGCGGTAGTGCGGCGGCGATCCGGTCGTAGCAGGGGTCGCCGACCACCTCCGCGATCGGCAGGGCCTCGGGGCAGCTGCGGCCGAGTTCGTCCAGCTCCTCGCGGTGGGCCAGCGCGAACGAGCTCGGGACGAGTCTGCCTTCCCAGCACAGGTAGTCCGGGCCGTACCCGATGGCGGCCCGTTCGCCGTTCGCTCCGCCGCCCCGGGACAGCTTGATGTTGCCCGCCCCGTGCGGGAGCCGCACGACCGGCCCGTGCAACTGCTCCATCCCCTGCGAGCCGGCCGTCAGGACGAGGTCGAACTCGCGCCGGACGGCCTGCTCCCAGGGCAGTACGGTGGCGCCGAGGGCCAGCAGCCCCTCCGCCGCACCCCGGTTGAACATGTGCGGCGCCACCGTGAACTGCACGTGGATCCGCAGGTCGGAGGCGAGCAGTGCGTAGAAGTCCTGCAGCCGCTGGGCGTACACCATGGTCTGGGCGACGACCAGCACCCGCTTGCGGTCCGGCAGGGTCTCCCACGGCCCGTTGTTGCTCCAGGCCGCGCCACCGGGCCTCCCGTCCGCGCGGTGGCCGTTGTGCGTCCCGTTGGTGGTCGTGATGTCCTGTTCCCCGTGCACCAAGGTCATTCCCTTCCCCCTCCTTGATCGCAGGTCGGGGCCGTCGACGAGCCCCGCCACCGATGCTCCCCGGGCCGGCTGGCGGATTCATTGACGAGACCTGGCGTGGGCTTGCGGAAACCTTGTGTCCGCTTGTCGCCCGGACGGCGGGCCGCTGGGCGCCGGGTAGGGTACTGAGTGCCTTTACGAAGGGTACTGAGTGCCGTATTCTTTCGATGGAGCCTCTGACGCCAGTCGAAGAGATCCGACACGGCCTGCCGGTCCAGGTGGCGCTAGCGGCGTGCGAACGGCGGCCGGGTCGGGCTTGGCACTCAGTACCCTCGGCCTGACCTGAGGCCATGGATCCAGTGCATCCGTGCACCCGTGACAGGAGAAACCGCTCATGAGCTTGAGGATCGTCGTCTGTGTGAAGTACGTGCCGGACGCGACGGGTGACCGTCGTTTCGCGGACGACCACACCACTGACCGGGAGGGTGTGGACGGCCTCCTGTCGGAGCTGGACGAGTACGGCGTCGAGCAGGCGCTGCGGATCGCCGAGGCGAACGAGGGCGCCGAGGTGACGGTGCTGACGGTGGGTCCGGACGACGCAAAGGACGCGCTGCGCAAGGCGCTGTCGATGGGTGCGGACAAGGCCGTGCACGTGAACGACGACGACATCCACGGTTCGGACGTGATCGGGACGTC
>NZ_JBHXEG010000024.1:34729-97504 GCF_042724935.1 Kitasatospora sp. NPDC127060 | reverse complement strand
CTGACTCTTAATCAGCGGGTCCGGGGTTCGAGTCCCTGGCGGCGCACAGACAGCCGAGAGGCCCCTTGCGAAAGCAAGGGGCCTCTCGGCGTTCCGGCGTTCCCCCCTCCCGGCGTGCCCCGGTTGCCGGGGGTGACACCCCGTCGAAGGATGGAGGAGTGACCCCGCCCGGCTACCTCCGCTACCCCCACCTGTACGGCGACCTGCTCGCCTTCACCGCCGAGGACGACGTCTGGATCGCCCCGCTGGAGCCCGGCGCCGCCACCACCGGCCGGGCCTGGCGGGTCGGCTGCGACCGCACCCGGGTCAGCCACCCCCGCTTCTCCCCCGACGGCCGCACCCTCGCCTGGACCAGCTGGCTCGGCCTGGCCCCCGAGGTGTGGACCGCCCCGACCGAGGGCGGCGAAGCCCACCGGCTCAGCTACTGGGGCAGCCAGGACACCCGGGTGCGCGGCTGGCTGCCGGACGGTGAGGTGCTGGCCGTCACCTCCTATCACGAGCCCTTCGGCCACTACACCTGGGCGCACGCCCTGCCGCCCGACGGCTCCCCCGGCCGCCGGATGCCCTGGGGCCCGGTCGGCGACGCCCAGCTGAGCCGGCGGCGCACCGTGCTGCTCACCGGCTCCGCCCCGCACGAACCCGCCGCCTGGAAGCGCTACCGCGGCGGCGCCGTCGGCCGGCTCTGGGTGGACGGCGAACAGATCCTGCCCGAGCACACCGGCCACCTCGCCTCCCCCATGCCGGTCGACGACCGGATCGCCTTCCTCTCCGACCACGAGGGCATCGGCAACCTCTACTCCTGCCGCCCGGACGGCACCGACCTGCGCCGGCACACCGACCACGCCTCCTACTACGCCCGCGAGGCCGCCACCGACGGCACCCGGATCGTCTACCAGCACGCCGGCGACCTCTGGCTGCTCGACGGCCTGGACGCCCCCGCCCCGCGCCGGCTGCAGGTGCCGCTCGGCGGCGCCCGGGCCGGCCGCCGCCCGTACCAGGTCGGCGCCGCCTCCCAGGTCAAGGACCTCGCCTGCGACCAGACCGGGCGGGCCGGGGTGATCACCGTGCGCGGCAGTCAGTACTGGCTCACCCACAAGGACGGCCCGGCCCGCGCGCTCGCCGACACCCCCGGGGTGCGCACCCGGCTGCCCGTGCTGCTCGGCCACACCGGTGAGGCGGCCTGGATCACCGACGCCGAGGGTGCCGACGCGATCGAGGTGGTGCCGCTGCCCGGACACGAGGACACCGGGCAGCGGCACCACCGCCGGGTGCTCGCCGCCGGCCGGCTCGGCCGGGTCCTGGAGCTCTCCGCCGCCCCCGACGGCGCCCGGCTCGCCGTCACCACCTCGGACGGGCGGCTGCTGCTGGTCTCCGCCGCGGACGGCGAGGTCCGCGAACTGGCCGGCTCCGACTACGGGCCCGTCGCCAGCGCCCGGTTCTCCCCCGACTCGCACTGGATCGCCTGGTCCCAGCCGGCCGCCGGGCGCTCGCTGCGTCGGATCCGGCTCACCCGCACCGACGCCTCCGCGCCGATCACCGACGTCACCGACGGCCGGTTCGAGGACGAGCAGCCGGTGTTCACCCGGGACGGCCGCTACCTGGCCTTCCTGTCCTGGCGCGGCTTCGACCCCGTCCACGACGTGCACACCGGCGACCTCTCCTTCCCGGTCGGCTGCCGCCCGTACCTCGTCCCGCTCACCGCCGACACCCCCTCCCCGTTCGCCGCACCCGTCGAGGACGGCGCCCCGCGCGGGGACGGCGGCGGCGACGGCACCGTCCGGGTCGACCCCCAGGGCATCGGCGAGCGGCTGCTGCAGTTCCCGGTGATCGCCTCCAAGTACTCGGCCACCGACGCGGTGCGCGGCGGCCTGGTCTGGCTGCGCTGGCCGATCTCCGGCACCCTCGGGCAGACCTTCGCCAGCCCCGACGACACCTCCGGCCGCCCCTCCCTGGAGCACTTCGACCTGGCCCGGGGCACCCGCAGCACGCTGGTCGACAAGCTGGACGGCTACGCCGTCTCCGGCGACGGCGGCTCGATCGCGGTCTACTCGGCCGGGACTCTGCGGGTGATCCCGGTCGCCGTCCCCTCCGCCGGGACCGGCGTCGACCTGCGCCGGATCACCCACACCGTGCACCCCGCCGCCGAGTGGCGCCAGGCGTACCACGAGGCGGCCCGGATCGTCCGGGACCAGTTCTGGGACGAGCGGATGTCCGGACTGGACTGGCCCGCGCTGGTCGCCCAGTACGAGCCGCTGCTGGACCGGATCTGCTCACCCGACGACTTCGCCGACCTGCTGCGCGAACTCCTCGGCGAACTCGGCACCTCGCACGCCTACGTCACCCCCTCCCGGCGCGCCGAGGGCCCCACCCTCGCCCAGCAGCCGCTCGGCCTGCTCGGCGCCAACGCCCACCGCTCCCCCGACGGCCGCTGGCTGGTCGACCGGGTGCTGCCCGGGGAGTCCTCCGACCCGCGCGCCCGCGCCCCGCTGGCCGCCCGGGGCGTCCGGGACGGCGACGAGCTGCTGGAGGTCGGCGGCCGCCCGGTGGACCCGGTGCGCGGACCGCTGCCGCTGCTGGCCGGCACCGGCGGCACCACCGTCGAGCTCGCCCTGCGCACCGGCCCGGACGGCCCGGTGCGGCGGATCGCCGTCACCCCGCTGACCGACGAACGGGCCGTCCGCTACCAGGACTGGGTGGCCAAACGGCGCTCCCTGGTACGGGAGTTCAGCGACGGCCGGTGCGGCTACCTGCACATCCCGGACCTCGGCGGCTCCGGCTGGGCCCAGTTCAACCGGGACCTGCGTCGCGAACTCGACAAGCCCGCACTGGTGTTGGACGTGCGCGGCAACGCCGGCGGCAACGTCTCCGAACTCGTCCTGGAGAAGCTCACCCGGCGCGTCCTCGCCTGGGACTTCAGCCGGGACCGCCAGCCCGTCCGATGGCCCCGGCACGCACTGCGCGGCCCGCTGGTGGCGCTCGCCGACGAGGCGACCAGCTCGGACGGGGACGTGATCATCGCGGCGATCAAGCTGCTCGGCCTCGGCCCGGTGATCGGCAACCGCACCTGGGGCGGGGTGGTCGGGATGACCGGGCGGCACACCCTGGGCGACGGCACCCAGATCTCGGTGCCGAAGAACGCCTCCTGGTTCAGCGGCGGGCTCGGCTGGTCGGTGGAGAACCGGGGCGTGGAACCGGACGTGCACGTGCTGCGCAGCCCCCAGGACTGGGCCCGGGGGCGCCACCCGGAGCTGGTCACCGCCGTCCAACTGGCCATGGAGCTGCTGGAGGACGCCCCGGCCGCGGCGCCCCCGCCCACCGACACCCCGCGGCCGGACCTGCGGCGCCCGCCGCTGCCGCCGCGGTGACGTCCGGTGCTCGGCCCCTGGGTTCGGTTCTCGGTCCCGGGGACCGGTTCTCAGTCCCAGGGATCGCCCTCGGCGGTCATGTTCTCGGCGGCGCGCCGGTCGGCCTCCTCCTGGGCGAGCCGGTCCTGGGCGTCCCTGGTCCGCTCGATGTCCTCGCCGAAGGCGTCGGCCGCCTCGTCGTGGGCGAGCGCGGCCCGCTCCGCGGCGTCCGGTCCGGTGGACTCGTGCTGCGGCGGCCGGTGGAACAACCTGTCCAAGATGCCCATGACTCCTCCTCCTGCGGACGGAACCGCGGAACTTCCGGGCTGCCCCCACTCTCACACCGGGGGCCCGCGGATGCACCTTGAGCCTTTGGTCCCTGGCGGAGGCGCCGAAGGGCCGTAGCCGGGGGCGGGCCGGAGGCGGAGGGTGGCGGTGTGAGGAACTCCCCCGAGGAACTGCACGACGGACCGCGCCGGCGAGTCGGCCCGCTGGCCGCGCTGGACGGGCGGCTGCCCGGCACCCACGACCTGCTGCTGATGCAGTGCCCCGGCTCACTGCGCCCGATGGCGGGCGGTGAGCTGCCGGGCTGGGCGCGGGCGGTGCTGCGGGCGCACCCCTGGGTGACCGTCGGCCGGGCGCCCGCACAGGTCGGCGCCCCGGCGGACCCGCCCCGCCCGCAGCGCTGCACCCGGGACCCGGAGGCGGCGCCCGAGCACTGGGTGCCGGTCACGGTGCGCGGCGCGCGCCCCGGGCAGCGGCTGGACGCGCTGGCCCCCTGGGCCGCGGTGGCCCGGACACTGCGGCCCGAGCAGCTGGCCGAACGGCGGGCGCGACTGGCCCCCGACCGGGTCGGCGGCATCCCGGCGCTGGCCCTCCTGCCGGAGGTCGGCCGGCTGGTCGCGGACCACCGGCTCCCCTGGGGCCCGATCGGCGCGGTCGGCTACGAGCTGGGCACCGGCCTCCCGGTGGCCGGGCCGCTCAGCCCGCTGCGACTGGTGCTGCGCGCCCCGCACCCGGTCAGCCGGCGGGACGCGCTGCAGCTGCGCCGGGCGCTGAGCAAGCTGCCGGTGCCGGTGCAGGCCGAGCTGGAGACCCGCTACGGCGCCGTCCAGCTCACCGAGTACGCGGCGGGGGTGCACAGCTTCACCCTGCTGACGCCGGACGGGCCCCGGGAGGTCCACGATCCGTGGTTCCCCGGGGGCCCGTACGGCTAGGACGTGCACGTACGGTCAGCCGCTGACGCTGGGCTCACCCGTCTCCAGGTGGCCGGTGAAGCGCTGCGACCAGCCGGCGTCGACGTCGACCGTGACGGTGAAGTCGTACCAGCCGTTGTTGTGGGCGACCGCGTTGAAGAAGTCGCTGGCACTGCCGCCGGCCGGCACCTGGTACGTCCAGGGGCCGTCCGTGCGGTAGTTGTTCGAGGTGATGGTGAAGGTGATCGGCGAGGTGCCGGAGTTGTCCATCCTGAAGTAGACGGCGAGCTTGCCGCTGCCCGGCTCGACCGCGTACGAGGCGGTGACGGCGGCGTTCTTGCCCGCCTTGGTGAGGTCGCCGGTGAACCGGCGCAGGAACCGGTTCGGGCCGACCACGGTCAGGTCGTACTTGCCGTTGCCGAAGTTGTTGGTGCCGCAGTTGAAGAAGTCGGTGACCGGGCTGCCGGAGTCCACCGTGTACTGCCACGGGCCGCCGCCGCGGTAGGCGTTGGCGTACGCGGCGAAGTGCGCGGCCCGGGCGGCGCCGTCGTTCGACATCTTCACCCAGACGTGCATGACCCCACTGGCGTTGCTGTCCCAGTGGTCCAGGTTGGCGTTGGGCTGGTACGGCAGCGCGCGGGCGGGGCGGGTGCCGGGCTCCTGGGCGGGCAGCGCGTTGTCGCTCGGCGAGGGGTTGGGCAGCGGGCCGCAGGTGGACAGGCCGATGGTCTGCGAGGTGTCGGGCAGCGTGGGCAGGCCGTACACCGGGTTGGCGAAATCGAAGACCGAGGTGAGGTCGCCGCAGACCTGGCGGCGCCAGGCGCTGATGTTGGGACTGGTGGCGGGCGCGCCGAGGGCGGCGGTCCACACCTCCAGGAAGCGCAGCACCGAGGTGTGGTCGAAGGTCTCGGAGTTGACCCAGCCGCCTCGGGTCCACGGGGAGATCGCGATCAGCGGGACGCGGAAGCCGAGGCCGATGTTGGTGGAGTTGTAGAACTCGCCCGCGGTGCCGGCCGGCGCGGCCGGCGGCGGGACGTGGTCGAAGAAGCCGTCGTTCTCGTCGTAGTTGAGCAGCAGGACGGTGGAGTTGAACACGTCGGGGTCCGCGTTCAGCGCGTCCATCACCAGGTGGACGAAGTGCGCGCCGTCCTCGGGGGTGGCGTAGGGGTGCTCGGAGGACTGCTGGTCGGCGACGATCCAGGAGACCTTCGGCAGGGTGCCGTTCTGCACGTCCGCACGGATCGCGGCGGCGATGTCGTCCGGGGTGCGGCCGGTGACCTTGGGGACGGAACCCATGCCCTTGACGGCCAGCGGGCTGCCGGCCGCGGCGCCGGTGAACTGGCTGAAGTAGGCGAGGGCGTTGTCGCCGAAGTTGTCGGCGGCGTTCTGGTAGACCTTCCAGCTGACGCCGGCGTTCTCCAGCGCCTCGGCGTACGTCTGCCAGCGCAGGTTGGACTCGGAGCCGCCGTCGTAGGCCGGGCCGCCCGCGGTGCCGGCCGGGTCGATCGTCCCGCTCCAGTGGTAGGTGCGGTTGGGGCCGGTCGCGCTGAGCACCGAGCAGTGGTAGGCGTCGCAGATGGTCCAGTTGTCGGCCAGCGCGTAGTGGAACGGGATGTCGGCGCGCCGCAGGTGGCCGAGGGTGCGGACGGTGCCCTTGGCGGACACCCAGGAGTCCATCTTGCCGCCGTTCCAGGCCTTGTGCTGGTCGGACCAGGCGTGCGAGAGGTCGCCGTTGCACTGCGCCTGGGTCTCCGCGGAGCCGCTGGCGCCCGAGGGGTTGAAGGCCCACGGGAACTGGCGGGCGAACAGGCCGTTCGGCTGGTTGAAGACGCTGTAGCCGCCGGCGATCTGGATGGCGGCCTTGTCGGCGAAGCCCCGGACGCCCTTGAGGGTGCCGAAGTAGTGGTCGAAGCTCCGGTTCTCCTGCATCAGGATCACCACGTGCTGCACGTCGGTGATGGTGCCGGTGGTGCTGAGCGTGGTGCCGGCGGCGGCGCTCGGGGCGGCGGTGCCCAGGACGTCGGCGCCGGCCACGGCGAGGCCGGCCGCGGTGGCGCCGGACAGCGTGACGAACTTCCTACGACTCAACTCGGCCATCAGACCGGTCCGTCCCTTCACTGGCGATGTTGTGTACACAACTCGGGGCCATCGATCGCGGAGCAGTCTCCACCTCGACCGGAGCCGGCCACCAGATGCGCGCAGCAGGTTTGTCGGACTGTTCGTCCGGGCGTCACCGGGCGACGACGGGCTGAACGCCCGGCCGATGCGACGGGGAGACCGTCTGCACCGACCGGCGCCCGGTCAGCGGTCCTTCACCTCGATGCCCAGCGCGTGGGCGAACTGCGGTGCCAACTCCAGCAGTTGGGAGGTACTGATGACCGCCCCGCGCAGCCCCTGGTGGCCGTCCGCCAGGCCGAGCCGGGCGGCCCCGCGCAGATCCGTCCCGCTCAGCACGGCCCCGCGCAGCCGGACCTCCTCCAGCGTCGAGCCAGGGAAGGACACCCCGGTCAGCTTCGCCCCGCCGAAGTCCACGTCGCGCAGCAGGCAGTCCTCGAACACGACGTCCCGCAGCACGGCCGACCGCAGGTTGACCGCCTCCAGCTTGCAGCCGCGGAACACCACCCGGCGCAACGCGGCCCCGTACCCGGCGACCCCGGCCAGCACCCCGCCGACGAAGGCGCTGTCCTGCCACTCGGTGTCGCTCAGGTCGCAGGCCACCCAGCGGCCGGCCTGCACCCAGACGTCGTTGAACCGGGCCTGGCGCAGCTTGACCCCGCTGAGCGCGACCCCGGTGAAGGCGCACTCCAGGAAGGCCGCGCCGGCACCCGACTCGTCGGTGTGCTCGCCGCCGTCGAAGTGCGCGGTGTCGTAGCGCGCGTCGCTGCGCAGCGGACCGGTGTGCGGGCGCAGCAGCTCGGCGTACGGGAGGTCGGCGAGCTGCTCGGGGACGGAACGGGGCATGGCGGCGGTGCCTTTCGGATCGCGGGCGAGCGGGTCTCGCCCGCATGCTCGCACGCGCCACCGACAGCTCCACCCGTACGCGCGCCCGCCGACCCAGCCGTCCGCTCGGCCGTCCGCTCGGCGGTCCGCTCGGCCGTCCGTCACCAGCGCGGCGACGCCCCGGCCCGGCCGCTGCGGACGCGGCCGGGCCGGGGCGCTCGGGCGGTGGACCGGCCGATCAGCCGCGCGCCCAGAGCGAGTTGACCCGGCTGCGCTCGGTGCTGTTCGGGTACGGGTTGGTGCAGGAGGTGCCGGGGCCGCCGCCCGACATCAGCTCGCTGCACGGGCCGGAGTAGTGGTCCGGCAGGCCGAGCACGTGCCCGGTCTCGTGGGCCGTCACCCGCACCGAGTCGTACTGCCGGTTCTGCTGGTAGTCGAGGAAGACGTAGCCGCGCCCGTGCCCGTCGGTGCTGGCGTACGAACCGCGGCTGTCGTTGCCCTCGTAGTAGCTGAAGTCGGCGGCCGAGCCGGCCTGCAGCCGGACGTTGCTGACCGAGCTGTTCCAGATCTGCGCGGCGCTGGCGATCTGACTGCGGAAGGACGGTGCGGAGCTGGCGTCGTAGGTGACCACGACGGTCGCCAGGCCCGGACTGGCGGCCTGCTTGGCCTTGGCGGAGGCCATCACGGCCTGGAAGAACGCCTGGTTGTCGGCCGCTTCCTGGGTGGAACCGGCGTACGTCGAACCGGCGTGCGTCGAGGCGGTGTAGCCCTGGACGGCCGGAGCTGCCGGCGCCGCGGCGGCCGCGGTGGTGGGCAGTACGGCGAGGCCGGCCGCGAGGGCGAGGCCGAGGGTCGCGGACAGCACGGATCGCTTCATGTGGGGGCTCCTGAAGGGGTCCTGGAGGTGGTGGGGGCTCCGGTCCCTGGTGCCGCGCCGGATTGGGGGCCGACTGGGGGGACACCTGGCGACCGGGTGTCCCCAGAGCTTCGGGCAGCCCGGCGGCCGGGCGGATGATGTCAATCCGCGATAGCCCGGTGCAATACCCCGCACCCCTTCGGATTCCGGCCGTCTTTTACTCGTCTTGACTCAGACATGCCCCTGGCATTCCGTTCCGGGGGCGGCTAGGCTCCCCGGCGGGGAAGTACCCGTGCGGTGGCCCGCCCGTTTCCGGCCGGGCGGGCCACCGCGCCCGATTCACCTGCCGGGAACGTCAGTTGGCCGCTGCCACGCCGTTGGCCCAGAGTGCGTCGACCTGCGCGCTCTCGTTGGCGTCGGGGTGCGCGTTGGTGCAGGACGGGCCGGGGCCGTGGCCCGACATCAGTTCACTGCACGGTCCCGAGTAGTCGTCGGGCAGACCGAGCACGTGCCCGGTCTCGTGGGCCACGATCCGCAGCGAGTAGTACTCCTGGGCCTGCTGGTGGTCGATGAAGATGTAGCCGTGCCCGTGCCCGTCGGTGCTGGCGTACGAGCCGCTGCCGTCGCCCTCGGTGTACGAGAAGTCGCCGGTGCCGCTGGTCTCCTGGAGCTGGACGTTGTGCACCGAACTGTTCCAGATCTGCGCGGCGTTGGCGATGTCGGCGGCGAAGGAGGGGGCCTGGCTGGTGTCGTAGGTGACGGTGACGGACTGCAGCCACGGGTCGGCGGCCCGCCTGGCCTCGGCGGAGGCCATCACGGCCCGGAAGAACGCCTGGTTGTTCGCGGCCTCCTCGGCCGGACCGGCGTGGGCCGGGGCGGCACTGGTCCGCGCGGCCGCAGCGGCGGGCGCGGCGACGGCGGTGGTGGCGGGCAGGGCCACGAGCGTGGCGGCGAGGCCCAGTCCGAGGGTCACGGACAGCACGGATCGCTTCATGTGGGGGCTCCGAGTTCACGGTGCGCCGGTCCGCCGGGGCCGGTGGGGGCCGGACCGGGCGGCTGCGGCGCGCGGTGGGGGCCGTCCCGGTCGGGGCCGGGGCGGTGTGGTGCCCACGAGCTTCGACCCGCCCGGGCCCGTCGCGGATGATGTCAACCCGCGATAGCCCGGCCGACTACCGGTGGGTATCCGCCGTGGGTGCCGTCGGCATGCCTTGATCCCCTGTCATGTCCTTGGCGATACGGCTCGATGACGTCTATGCTCCCGTCGTGGAGCTCGACGTGAGACACCTCCGGGTGCTGTGCGCGATCGCCGACACCGGCAGCCTCCGCAAGGCCGCGCTCCAGCTCGGCATGACCCAGCCCTCCCTCACCACCCAGCTGCACCGGATAGAACGAGCCATCGGCGGAACCCTGTTCACCCGTGAGCAGACCGGAAGCCGGCCCACCGCACTCGGCCACTCGGTGCTGTCCCGGGCCCGGCCGGTGATCAGCGAGATGGCCGCCCTGATCGCCGCCGCCCGCCAGGAGGCCCGCGACACCACCGGCCCCGACCGGCAGCGCCGACTGCGGATCGGCAGCGTCGGCAGCCGGGCCGTCGCCGCCTGGCTGCGCCGGGTGCACGAGCGGCTGCCGGACACCGACACCACCATCCACGTCGACATCTCCGCCAGCGCCCTGCTGCGGATGGTCGCCGCCGACCAGTTGGACGTGGCCTTCGTGTACGAGAGCGAGGGCTTCCCGTTGCGGGTGCCGCCGGACGCCGAGCACCGGGTGCTGATGGCCCGTGAGCCGCAGTTCGTCGCGCTCGCCGCCGGGCACCCTGCCGCCGCCCGCCCGGTCGTCCATCTGGCCGACCTCGCCGAGGACACCTGGATGGTCGACCCGACCGCCGACCACGAGTACGCCGCGATGCGCCGGGTCTTCAGCGAGGCCGGGCTCAACCCCCGGGTGGTGCAGGTGCGGGACAACGCCACCGCCGCGGAACTGGTCGCCTCCGGCGAGGCCGTCCGCCCCTGCCAGCCGACCTCGCTGCCCGGGCCCGGCACGGTGGTCCGCCCCGTGCACGGGGACCCGCTCGCCGTCCGACTGCTGTTCACCTGGCGCCCCCGGGTGCTCAGCCCGCCCGCCCTGGACGCGCTCTACGGCGAACTGCGCGCCGCCTACCTGGACCTGGCCAAGGTCAACCCGGCCTACCTGGCCTGGCTGGCGCGGCACGAACCGGTGCTGCTGGGGCGGCTCTAGGATCCGCCGGAGCGGCCCTGGGTCCGCCGGACGGACCCCGGGTCCACCGGCCCAAGGACCTGGGTCCACCGGACAAGACCCCGGGCCCGCCCGGCGGGCCCTACCCCCCGGCCCGGCGCTCCCGGCCGTGGACCAGCACGCCCGTGGCGACCATCAGCGCGCAGACCAGGCCCGCCGCCAGCACCCCGGACCCGCCCAGTGCCGTGCAGGCCAGCACCAGCGCCGCCCCGACCGGCGCCACCGACTGGGCGACCGGGCCGCGCTTGGTGTGCCGGGAGTGCAGGTACCAGACGGTGACCAGGTAGACCGCGGTCGGCACGGTGACCGTCGCGGTGGCGGCCGCCTCGGAGATCTCCGCCTTGTGCACGGCCGACTCCACCGCCACCTCCAGCCCCGCGCCGATCGCCGCCGCCGACCCGAACACCAGGTAGTGGCCGTAACCCCAGGCGAAGGCCTGCCGGTTGGATCGCAGGTGGTCGTGGACGGGCCGGGCGAAGTAGATCCACCAGGCCGCGAAGCAGATCAGCAGCCCGCCGACCGCCACCGGCACCAGCCGGCCCAGCTCCTCGTGCTCGTCCACCGCCGACTGCACCGCCACCGTCGCCGCGGCCACCGTCTCGCCGAGCACGATCAGGGTGAACAGCCCGTACCGCTCGGCGATGTGGTGCGGGTGCCAGGCGGTCTGCATCCGCAGCTCGGCGACCACCGGCACGGCCAGCTCGCACAGCACCCCGATCGGGATGATCACCGACCGGGCGGCGTCCGGCAGGAGCAGCAGCAGCACCCAGCCCACCTGGCAGAGCATGATCCCGACCGCGTAGCGCAGCGCGACCCGCCGGGCCTCGCCCTGCTCGCCGGCCGCCGCGCGCAGCCACTGGGTGACCATCGCCAGCCGCATCACCACGTAGCCGACGATCGACAGCGTGAGGTCCTGGGCGGTGAACAGCCGCGGCACCCCGGCGGCCAGGATCAGCACGCCGGCGATCTGCACCAGCGTGGTGATCCGGTACGGCACGTCGTCGCAGTCGTACGCGGAGGCGAACCAGGTGAAGTTCATCCAGGCCCACCAGATGGCGAAGAAGGCGAGGGCGTAGCCGCGCAGGCCCTCGCCGTAGTGCCCGGCCGCCAGCGAGTGGGCGAGTTCGCGGCCGGCCTGGCCGACCGCGACCACGAAGCAGAGGTCGAAGAACAGTTCCAGCGGGGTGGCGACCCGGTGCGGCTCGTCGCGGTCGCGGGGGACCATCCGGCGCACCGGGGGCGGGTCGACGTGGTGCGCTCGGGCTGCCGCGGCGGCGGGTTCACTGGGCATCGGTGCTGCTCCGGGGGTCGGGAGGGGGCGGACGGGGCCCGGGAGGGCCGCCGTCCCGCGCATCCTGGCAGCGGCCCGGGCCCGGCGCACGCACCGGCGCGGCGCGCGCGGCGCCGGGCACCGACCCCCGTACCGGTTCGGACACCGGCCCCGCGCCGGTTCGGACACCGACGCCGGCACCGACCCCTCACGGGCCCGGGCGCCGTATTCGCGCACCGATCCGCCTCCGTGCGACAACTCCGTTCGAGCCCCGGCACGATGCCCGCTTATGCCCCTTTTCTCCTTACCGTCAGCGAGAGTTGACGCTTCGGTGCGCGAAGTGGGTGACAGCACGGCGGGTTTCCGGGCGCGCCTGCGCGCTGCGCCGCGACCGGCCGGGACACCCCGCTAGATTCGTCCCCGGTTGGAAGCGAGCGCGGGCCCCTGCGGGGCCCCACGACACGGGCGGCCTGCGGGCAACGCGGAAGGTCAAGGCCGGTGGCAGGACAGCGGGGGCGGCGGAGCCGGCCCACGCGTGTCCGCACCACCGGCCTCGTGATCACCGCGCTGCTCGCCAGCGCCTGCCGTGCGGTCGCCCTCGCCGCCTCGGCGGCCCGGGCTACTTCTCCCAGCCGACCTTGCTGTAGTCCTCGCTCCCGAGGCCGAAGGCACCGTAGTTGGCGAGTCCCTTGCGGACCGCCGCCACGACCGGCCGCTGGTAGAGCTCGACGGTGTGGCCGAGCTCCCAGATCTTCGCGTCCGCCTGGTTGTAGAGCTTCGCGGCCTCCGCCGGGTCGACCGTTCCGGCCGCCTTCTTCAGCAGGTCGTCGATCTCCTGGCTGCCGAGGCGCGAGGGGTTCTGGAAGGAGTTGTCGCCCACCGGCAGGCGGAAGTTGGCCAGGCTCTTGGAGTTCGGGAACGAGTCCGTGTTGCGCCAGCTCGCGAGGTCGAACTTGCCCGGGGTGATGTACTTGGAGAAGAAGTCGTTGGCGGCCACCTTGTCCAGGTCGACCTTGACCCCGGCCTGCTGCCACATCGCCGCCGCCGCGGTGGCGAGGTCGAGCTGGGCCTGCGCGGTGCCGTCGCTGAGCACCCAGTGGAGCTCCAGCGGCTTCCCGTCCTTGGTCCGCGGCTGACCGCTGCCGGACTCCTTCCAACCGGCCTCGTCCAGCAGCTTCTTGGCCGCGGCGAGGTCGAACGCGGCCCAGTCGCCGGAGTTGTCCTGGTAGCCGGCCTGGTTGGGCATGATGATGTGGTTGCCGAGCGGCTTGAAGGCCACCGGCACCCCGTTGTTGGCGATCTTGATCAGCGCCGAGCGGTCGAGCGCCCTGCCGAGCGCCTGGCGGACCTTCTGGTCCGCCAGTGCGCCGTTCCCACCGAACGAGATGTGCACCTCGTCCCACGGGCTGGCGGCCCGGATCACGGTGTCCTTGGCGTCCTTGAGCTGGCCGTACGCGGCGGCGGTGCCGGCCGAGGCGAGGTCGATCTCGTTGTTGAGGTAGGCCTGGATGCTCGCCGACTTGTCCATCACCCGGAAGGTGATCTTGTCCAGCTTGGGCTTGGTCCCCCACCAGGCCGGGTCCGGGACCAGGCTGAGGGTCTGGGCGGTCTTGTCCGCCGTCCCGATCCTGAACGCGCCCGCGGTGATCGGGATCCGCTCCACCCAGGCCTTGTTGAAGTCGTCCGGGGTGGAGATGCCCGCCGCCGGGATCAGCGGGCGGAACAGGTTCTGCCAGTCCGCGTACGGCTGGGCGAAGGTGACCTTCACCTCGGACGGGTCGGCGCCCTGCTCGACCGCGGAGATCAGCTCGTAGCCGGACGGATCGGCGATGTTGTACGCCGGGTCCTTGCCGTTGCTGGTCTGCCAGTCCGCCTTGAAGTCCAGGTAGCTGAGCGGCTTGCCGTCCGACCACTTGGCCTTGGGGTTCAGCTTGTACGTGACCACCTGCGGCGAGGTGGAGCTGACCCTGGCGTCCACCAGGTAGTTCGGGTTCGGCTGGAAGGTGCCGGAGGCGTCGGTGCCGAACAGCGTCGGCTCCAGCGCCCGGATGAGGTCCACCGTGTCGGTGTAGGAGCCGCCGTCGACCTGGAGCGGGTTCCACTGGGTGATCCACTGGTCGAGTTGGAAGCGCACCTCGCCGCCGTCCTTGACCTGGTCCAGCGGCTTGGCGTTGATGTCCTGGGAGTCCTGTCTCGGGGGTTCGCTCTTGGCCACGTCACCGGCCGAGCCACCGCCGGAGGTGCACGCGGTGAGAGCCAGCGCGACGGCGACGGCGAGGGCGGCCGACCGGCCGAGGCGACGGGCCGTACGGGAAGCGTCCATGAGGGTCCCCCTGGGATCGGTGGCAGGAGTTGGGTCGCGGGAGGCATGACCGGGCTTGAGCGTGGGCACTCAATCCGGCACCGAGCCAGAGGAACGTAACAGCGGATCAGATCCGCCACCAGGGGGAGGAACGCACACCTGATCCAGCCGTCACACGGCGCAATCCCGGCGCAACACCGCGGCCGCACCACGGTGCTTCACTCTGACCTGCGCGTTCCCGACAGCCCTCCCCACCCTGCCGACCGACGCCCCGACCGGGCTCCGACCGAAGGCCACCAGCCGATGCCCACCAGACGCGTCGCCGCCCCCGCCCCGGGCGGCCGCTGATGCTCCGCTACCTGGCGAAGCGGTTGAGCTACTACGCGGCGCTGCTGATCGCCGCCGTGTTCCTGGCGTACGCGATCTCCGCGAGCGCCCTCCAGCCGCGCACCTACTTCGACGCCAAGGTGCCGCGCCCGTCCGCCGAGTCGGTCGAGCGCCAGCTCACCGCGCTCAACCTGAACGACCGCACCCCGGTCGTCGAGCGCTTCGGCCACTGGGCCGGCGGCCTGCTCCACGGCGACCTCGGCCGGACCATCCACGACACCCCGGTCACCGACGACTTCGGCCGCCGGGTCTGGGTCTCGCTGCGGCTGCTGCTGATCGGCAGCCTGCTCGGCACCGTCCTGGGCGTCGCCGCCGGGGCGTGGAGCGCGGTGCGCCAGTACCGGATCTCCGACCGGCTGCTCACCGTGGTGTCCTTCGTGCTGCTCTCCACCCCGGTCTTCCTGGTCGCGCTGTTCCTCAAGAACGGCGCGATCGCCGCCAAGGACGCGGCCGGCCACGAGGTCGTCCCGTTCACCGGCTACGAGACCCCCGGACTGACCGGCGGCCTCGGCACCCACCTCGGCGACTGGGCCCTGCACCTGCTGCTGCCCACCGTCTCGCTCGCCCTCGGCGGCCTCGCCACCTACAGCCGCTACCAGCGCGGCACCATGCTCGACGTGCTCGGCTCCGACTACCTGCGCACCGCCGAGGCCAAGGGCCTCACCCGCCGCCGGGCCCTGCTCAAGCACGGGCTGCGCACCGCCGTGATCCCGATGTCGACCATGTTCGCGTACAGCTTCCTGGCCATCTTCACCGGCGCGATCTTCACCGAGACGATCTTCGGCTGGCACGGCATGGGCGAGTGGCTGATCCAGTCGATCAACGAACAGGACGTCAACTCGGTGGTGGCGATCAACCTGTTCACCGCCGTCGTCGTGCTCGCCTCCGGCTTCCTGGCCGACACCCTGCACGCCGCCCTCGACCCGCGCGTGCGGGTCTGACCGGAGGTGAGCTGAGATGACCGTCGTCGCCGAGTCGGCCGGCCCCGACTCCCCCGCCGGCGCCCCGGCCGGCACCCCCGGACGACCGCCGCGGGCCACCGGCCGCGGCCGGCTCGTACTGGCCCGGCTGCGCGCCGCCCGGGGCGCCGTCGCCGGGGCCGTGCTGATCCTGCTGCTGTTCGCGCTCGCCTTCGGCGGCCCGTACCTGACGCCCTGGGACTACGCCGCCCCCGACTTCACCGCGCTGCACCAACCCCCTTCCGCCGAGCACTGGTTCGGCACCAACGGGGTCGGCCAGGACGTGTTCGCCCAGACCGTCCGGGGGCTGCAGAAGTCACTGATCATCGGCCTGCTGGTGGCCCTGTTCTCCACCGTGCTGGCCTCCCTGGTCGGCGCCTGCGCCGGCTACTTCGGCGGCTGGACCGACCGGGCGCTGATGTTCCTGGTCGACCTGATGCTGGTCTTCCCCAGCTTCCTGATCATCACCGTGGTCTCGCCCCGGCTGCGCAGCAGCGGCTGGATCGCCTTCGTGCTGCTGCTCGCCCTGTTCAACTGGATGATCACCGCCCGGGTGGTCCGCTCGATGACCGTCTCCCTGCGCGAGCGCGAATTCGTGCGCGCCGCACGGTTCATGGGCGTCCGGCCGCTACGGATCATCAGCCGGCACATCCTGCCGAACGTCGCCTCCTTCCTCATCGTCGACGCCACCATCGCGGTCGGCGGCGCGGTGATGAGCGAGACCGCGCTCTCCTACTTCGGCTTCGGCGTCCGGCCGCCGGACGTCTCGCTCGGCACCCTGCTCGCCGCCGGGACGAGCGAAGCCCCGGTGTTCCCCTGGATGTTCTACTTCGCGGCCGGGCTGCTGGTGCTGTTCGTGCTCGCCGTCAACCTGGTCGGGGACGGGCTGCGCGACGCCCTGGACCCCACCGCCCAGGGCGCGCCCCGGCGTTCCCGCCGCCCCCGGAGGAAGCAGAAGTGACCACCGCCGTCGAAACCCCGCTGCTCGCCGTCCGGGACCTGCGGGTGGACTTCGCCGGCCCGCACGGCCCGGTGCCCGCCGTACGCGGGGTGGACCTCACCCTGCGGCGCGGCGAGACCCTCGGCATCGTCGGCGAGTCCGGCTCCGGGAAGTCCGTCACCGCGCTGTCCGTGCTCGGGTTGCTGCCCGGCACCGCCCGGGTCTCCGGCTCGGTGCGGCTCGACGGCCGGGAGCTGGTCGGCCTGCCCGGCAGGGAGCTCGCCGCGATCCGCGGCCGCAAGGTCGCCATGGTGTTCCAGGACCCGCTGTCCGCCTTCACCCCGGTCTACCGGATCGGCGACCAGATCGCCGAGGCCGTCCGGGTGCACCAGCCGGTCGACCGGGCCACCGCCCGCCGCCGGGCCGCCGAACTCCTCGACCTGGTCGGCATCCCGGCGCCCGACCGGGCCCTGGACAGCTTTCCGCACGAGTTCTCCGGCGGTATGCGCCAGCGCGCGATGATCGCCATGGCCATCGCCAACGAGCCCGACATCCTGCTCGCCGACGAACCCACCACCGCCCTGGACGTCACCATCCAGGCCCAGGTGCTCGACGTGCTGCGCACCGCCCGGCGGGAGACCGGCGCGGCCCTCGTCCTGGTCAGCCACGACCTCGGGGTGATCGCCGGCGCCGCCGACCGGGTCGCCGTGATGTACGCGGGCCGGGTGGTCGAGACCGCCGGGGTGGACGAGCTGTTCGCGGCCCCGCGCCACCCGTACACCCTCGGACTGATCGGCGCGCTGCCCCGACTGGACGGTGGCGGCGGCCCGCTGGTGCCGATCCCCGGCGCCCCGGCGCCGATGGCCGAACTGCCGCCCGGCTGCCCCTTCGCCACCCGCTGCCCGCTGGCCGAGGCGCGCTGCTCGGCGACGGAGCCCCCGTTGAGCGGGGACGACGGGCACCTGGCCGCCTGTGTGCGCTCGGCCGAGCTGGCCGAGGGGCGGCCCGCGCCGAGCGAGGTGTACCCGGTGCCGGAACTGCCGTCCGGGCCGGCGACCGGGGACCGCTCCGAGCGGGCGCCGGTACTGGCGGTCAGCGGGCTCGGAAAAACGTTTCCGCTGCTCAAGGGCGCGGTTTTCAAGCGCAAGGTCGGTGAGGTCTACGCGGTGGACGGCGTCGACCTCGACCTGCGGGAGGGCGAGACCCTCGGCCTGGTCGGGGAATCCGGCTCCGGCAAGTCCACCACCCTGTTCGAACTGCTGAGACTGGGCGCCCCGGAGACCGGCCGGATCGAACTCCTCGGCCACGACACCGCCCGGCTCACCCGGGCCGAGGCCCAGCGGCTCCGGGCCGAGCTGCAGATCGTCTTCCAGGACCCGATGGCCAGCCTCGACCCCCGGATGCCGATCGGCGACATCGTCGCCGAGCCGCTGCGCGCCCAGCGCGCCCCGCGCGAGGAGATCGCCCGCCGGGTGCCCGAACTGCTGCACCAGGTCGGCCTCGACCCGGACCACGCGGTCCGCTACCCGCACCAGTTCTCCGGCGGGCAGCGCCAGCGCGTCTCCATCGCCCGGGCCCTGGCCGTCCGGCCGAAGCTGCTGGTGCTGGACGAACCGGTCTCCGCCCTGGACGTCTCGATCCAGGCCGGGGTGCTCAACCTGCTGCAGTCGCTCAAGGCCGAGCTCGGGCTGTCCTACCTGTTCGTGTCGCACGACCTCTCGGTGATCCGGCACCTCGCCGACCGGGTCAGCGTGATGTACCTCGGACGGACGGTCGAGCAGGGCGAGGTGTCCGCCGTCTTCGACCGCCCCCGCCACCCGTACACCCGGGCCCTGCTCTCCGCCGTCCCGCTGCCGGACCCCGCCGCCGAACGCGCCCGCGACCGCATCCTGCTCGCCGGGGACCCACCCTCCCCCACCGAGCGCCGCACCGGCTGCCCGTTCCGCACCCGCTGCCCGCTCTACGCCGGGCTCGCGGACCCGACGGCCCGGGCGCGGTGCGAGCAGGAGCGGCCGACGCTCGAGGGCGACCGGACGGCGGCCGACCAGCAGGCCGCCTGCCACCACCCGGCCTGACGGGGAGGGAGCGACCGGCGGGGAGGAGGATGCGCGTTACGCCGGGTGATCAGCCGAATACGATTCGGCGGATCGGTCCGGTGCCGTGTACTGTCTTCCACGTCAGCAAGCGCCGCTAGCTCAGTTGGTTAGAGCAGCTGACTCTTAATCAGCGGGTCCGGGGTTCGAGTCCCTGGCGGCGCACATGGCAAGGTCTCAGGCCGTCCACTCCGATGGGCGGCCTGAGGCGTTTCTCGGAGCGACTGCCGTCCCCCCCGGGGCGGCGGGCGACGTCTCAGTGGGTGTCGAGGACGGCGGAGGCCACCGCGTCCGGGCGGTCGAACATCACCAGGTGCCCGGCCGGCGCCGTGGTCCGGAAGTCGGCCCCGAGCAGCGCCGCGAGCTCCCGCTGCTCGGCCAGCCAGGACTCGGTGCGGCCGTTCCGGCAGCCGTCGTCGGCGGCCAGCACGGTGACCGGCAGTTCCTCGGACAGCGGCCGGGTGCGCCGCAGCCCGTCCAGCTCGGCGGCCATGTCGAGGTAGCGCCCGTTCTCCCGGAGCAGCGCGCGCAGCGCCCGGCCGGTGCGGTAGCAGTGCCGGACCAGCGGCGCCGGGGCGAGGTCCTCGCGGCGGACGGTGGACAGCCGGGCGGTCACCCGGCGCGCGGTCGGGCCGAACAGGTACGGCACCGCGAGCGCGGTCGCGAGGCCGGCCGCCGCCCGGGCCGCGAGGTCCCGTACGACCGGCGCCGGGTACGGGCGGGCCCCCGGTTCCACGCTGCCGTCGACCAGGACCAGTCCGGCGGCCCGCTCCGGGTGCAGCCGGGCGAAGGCCTCCACGTGGAAGCCGGCCAGCGAGTGGCCGACCACGGTGCAGGGCCCGTCCAGCCCGAGGCCGTCCAGCACCGCGCGGATCCGCCCGGCCTCGCCGGCCAGCGTCGGGGCGGGCCGCCGCCCGGTGGCCGGTTCGGCGGCGCTGAGCCCGTAGCCGGGCCGGTCGAAGCGGACGACCGTGCGGTACGGGGTGAGGAAGGGGACGACGAGGTCCCAGTCGAACCAGCTGCTGCCGAGGCCGCCGGTGAGCAGGCAGACCGGGCCGCTGCCCTCGGTGCGGACGTGCAGCGGGACACCGTCGATGCGCAGGAAGCGCGCCCGGGTCGCGGGAGTGTCAGGGGTCGCTGGGGTCTCGGGGGTGGTCATGCCCGCCTCCGGTCGAGGGCCGGGCCGCCCGAGTCGCCCGTGCGGGCCGGGCCGCTGGGGCGGGCTGTGCGGGCCGAGCGAGCCGGGCCGCCGGGGCGGGCTGTGCGGGCCGAGCGGGCGACGGCCACGGCGAGGACGCCCAGCCAGAGCGCGACGAGCAGCACCTGGAGCCGCTGCCCGGCGCCGAGCGCCCAGGTGCCCCGCCCGGCCTGGAAGGCGGCGATCGCCCCGAGGCTCCAGCCGGTGGCCAGCAGTTCCGCGCCGAGCAGCCAGGGCCCGAGCCTGCGTACGGCCGGCCAGCGGTGGTGCCGCCGGGCGGCGACGGTGAGCGCGGCCAGTCCGGTGAGCGCGCCGAGCATGGCGAGGCTGCTGGTGACGGCGTGCGCGGTATGGGTGGCCGGGACCAGCCCGGCGGTCTCCCGGGCGGCGCACATCTCGTCACTGGTGGGAGCGCAGCTGAGCGGCAGCCGGGAGTCGGCGGCGGTCGCGGCGCCGAACAGCGCCAGGGCGGACCAGCCGGCCAGCACCCAGCGATCGCCGCGGCCAGGGACGCCGGGATCGCGGCCGGGGACGCCGGGATCGCGGCCGGGGACGCCGGGGCGGGGGTCGGAGACGCCGGGGTACCGGGTTTGCCCGGTGACGAGGGCGATGACGGCGGCGGCGAGCACGCAGAGTCCGGCGGCCAGGTCGGTGGCGCGGAAGAGGCCGCCCAGCGGCTGGTCCTCGGCGGCGAGTTCGCTGATGTACGCCTGCACCGGGTCGAGTCCGGTGCTCAGCACCACCTCCAGCACCCACGCGGTGTAGGCCACGGCGCTGAGCAGCAGCAGGGCGGCGACCGCCGTCCGTGCGCGGTCGGACCGCTTCCGGGGGTGGGGGCGTCGGGAGTGGGGGTCGAGGTGTCCGGGCTGGGAGCTGGGCACGCTTCCACCCTAACCGGGCAAGAACTCCGCCCCAACCGGGAGGAAACGGGCGCCCGGAGCATCGGCGGGGCGGGCATGGTTCGAGGCACTCCCCGGAACCGTGTATTGTTTTCCAGGTCAGCAAGCGCCGCTAGCTCAGTTGGTTAGAGCAGCTGACTCTTAATCAGCGGGTCCGGGGTTCGAGTCCCTGGCGGCGCACAGACAGTTGGGGAGCCTCTCGCAGCAGCGAGGGGCTCCCCGATTTTTTGGCCCTCGATGTCCGTTTTATGTGTGATGTCGGTCTCGATTGCCGTTCCGGTGGAGCCATTGGGCCCGCCCGGCTCGTCCAGGGCAGTAAACCGGAATCGGGACAAAGGTCCCTAACCACCGATGTCCCCGTCTGTGCAGGCTGGCCCGGTCCGCCCGCAGGAAAGGCCGCGCCTTGTTCCGAAACGCCCAGAGCGGCCGGCAGCCGATCGGCCTCCGGCCGGTCAAACGGCTCAAGCGCTCCACCACCCCACCGGGCGGCAAGAAGCCGCGCCGCCCCAAGCGCACCGGCTGGCGCCGGCTGATACCCACCTGGCGGATGACGCTGCTCGGCCTCGCCTCGGCGCTGCTGCTAGGCGTCGGCCTGTTCGCGCTGGGGGTCGCGCTGGTGAAGGTCCCGGACGCGCACGCCGCCGCGACCGCCCAGAGCAACACCTGGCTCTACTCCGACGGCTCGGTGATCACCCGCACCGGCCAGACCAACCGGCAGAACGTCGGCCTGGACAAGGTCTCCCCCGCCGCCCAGCACGCGGCACTGGCCGCCGAGGACCGCAACTTCTACAACGAGGGCGCCGTCAACGTGCAGGGCCTGGTCCGGGCCGCCCTCAACACCGCCAAGGGCGAGGGCACCCAGGGCGGCTCCACCATCACCCAGCAGTACGTGAAGAACACCTACCTGGACCAGAAGCAGTCGATCACCCGCAAGGTGAAGGAACTCTTCATCTCCATCAAGGTGGACGCCACCGAGAGCAAGGACGACGTCCTCTCCGGCTACCTGAACACCTCCTACTACGGGCGCGGCGCCTACGGCATCCAGGCCGCCGCCCAGGCGTACTTCGGCGTCGACGCCTCCGCGCTCAATCCGGCCCAGGGCGCCTACCTGGCCACCCTGCTGAACGCCCCGAGCGCCTACGACGTGGCCACCGCGACCCCGGCGGGCAAGCAGAACGCCGTCAACCGCTGGAACTACGTCATGGACGGCATGGTCAAGGAGGGCTGGCTCTCCGCCGACGAGCGGGCCAAGACCACCTTCCCGGACGTCAAGGACCCGCAGCCCAACCCGGGCCTGTCCGGCCAGTCCGGCTACCTGGTGGACGCAGCCACCCAGTACCTCACCTCGAACAACGTCATCAGCGAGACCGAGCTGGCCAAGGGCGGCTACACGATCAAGCTGAGCATCGACCCGAGTCGCCAGCAGGCCCTCCAGGACTCCGTCCAGGCGCAGCTGCACGACACCCTGAACCCGGACAAGCGGAAGAAGGACGCGGCCGCCCAGGCCGGCGCCGCCTCGGTGGACCCGAAGACCGGCGCGGTCGTCGCCCTCTACGGCGGCGTCGACTACGTGAAGCACTACGTCGACAACGCCACCCGGCGCGACTACCAGGCCGGCTCGACCTTCAAGGCGATCGCGCTGGCCGCCGCCTTCGAGAACAACGCCAAGACCCAGGACGGCCGGACCATCACCCCGCGCACCGTCTACGACGGCACCAGCGGCCGCAAGGTCCGCGGCGGCAAGGGCACCCCGTACGCACCGCCGAACGAGGGGGACAAGAGCTACGGCCAGATCACCCTTCAGCAGGCCATCGACTGGTCGGTCAACTCGGCCTTCGCCCAGCTCGCGCAGGACACCGGTCTGCAGAAGGTCAAGGACACCGGCATCGCGCTGGGCCTGCCCGGCAGCACCCCGGGCCTGGACCCGGTGCCCTCCATCCCGCTGGGCGCGGCCACCCCGAGCGTGCTCGACATGGCCGGCGTCTACGCCACGCTGGACAACGGCGGCAAGCAGATCACCCCGTGGCTGGTGCAGTCGGTGGACCAGGCGGGCGAGGCCGTGCAGCTGCCCGCGCACAAGACCACCCAGGCGATCAGCACGGACACCGCCAACCGGGTCACCTCGATGCTCCAGGGCGTGGTGAGCGACCCGGGCGGCACCGGCTTCCGAGCCCAGGCGCTGGGTCGCCCGGTGGCGGGCAAGACCGGCACCACCGACGACCAGAAGTCCGTCTGGTTCGTCGGCTACACCCCCGAGCTGGTCACCTCGGTGGCCCTGTTCGGCCAGGACCCGGGCACCGGTGCCCAGGTCAGCCTGAGCGGCGTCGGCGGGATCAACGGCGCGGCGGGCGGCCAGTTCCCGGCGCAGATCTGGACCAGCTACATGAAGGCCGCGCTCAAGGGCCAACCGGTCAGCGACTTCCCGACCCCGGCGGACGGCGGCGACTCCGGCGCCACCGACCTGCCGACCGCCCCGAGCACACCGAGCGGTACCCCGTCGACCGGCAGCGCCACGCCGAGCACCGGCACCGGCACCGGCACCGGGCAGGGCGACACCTCCGGCGCGGGCTCGTCCGGCGGTTCGGGTTCCGGCTCCGGTTCCGGCGGCGGCACCGGGCCGACCACGGACCCGACCGGGCAGCCCACCACCCAGCCCACCTCGCGACCCACCGGCCGGCCGACCACCCGGCCGACGCCGACCACCCAGCCCACCACGAGCCCGACCGGCCAGCCGACCACCCAGCCCACCGGCGGGACGGGCGCGCTCTCGGGGGCGGGGGCCAGGACCGGGAACTGACCGGCTCCGGGCCGCACCGCCCTCACACCGACGCCCGTCGGCCACCGACCTCGCTCGGTGGCCGGCGGGCGTCGGTGTCTCGATGCGCCGGCGGGCGTCGGTGTCTCGATGCGCCGGCGGGTTGAGGTGAGGGCGCCTTTACGGACAGTTGGAACCAGGACCGAATGACGAAATGGCGCCTTACCGAAGCGTCGATATGACTGTCAGAATGCGCCAGTGCACAGATCAACGGCCTCGCCCACCCTCCCACCAGGCCGAACCCTCGGCCTCGGCCTCGCGCTGGTGTCCGCCTTCGCGTTCGGCGGTTCCGGCACCGCGGCCAAGCCGCTGATCGAGGCCGGGCTCTCCCCCATGCACGTGGTGTGGCTCCGGGTCACCGGCGCGGCCGTGGCCCTACTCCCGATCGCCTACCGGCACCGGGACGCCGTCCTGCGCCGCCCCGGCCTGATGCTCGGCTTCGGCCTGCTCGCCGTGGCCGGTGTCCAGGCCTGCTACTTCGCCGCGATCTCCCGCATCCCGGTCGGCGTCGCCCTGCTCATCGAGTACCTCGGGCCGCCGCTGCTGATCGGCTACGTCAAGTTCGTGCAGCGCAAGCCGATCACCCGGGGCGCTGCCATCGGTGCCGGCGTCGCGGTGGCCGGGCTGGCCTGCGTGGTGGAGGTCTGGAACGGCCTGAGCTTCGACGCGCTGGGCGTGCTGTTCGGCCTCGGCGCGGCCTTCTGCCAGGTCGGCTACTTCCTGCTCGCCGACGCCGGCCGCCGGGGCGAGCGCCCGGTCGACCCGCTGGCCGTCAGCGCGTTCGGGCTGCTGATCGGCGCCGTGCTGCTCACCGTCCTCACCCGGCCCTGGCAGGCCGACTGGAGCCTGCTCGGCGGGTCCGTGGTGATGAACGGGCACAGCCTGCCCGCGCTGATCCCGGCCGCCTGGATGGTGCTGATCGCGACCGTGCTCGCCTACCTCACCGGCGTCATCTCCGTCGGCTACCTCTCGCCTCCGGTCGCCGGGGTGGTGGCCAACCTGGAGGCGGTCGTCGCCACCGTGCTGGCCTGGGTCCTGCTCGGCGAACACCTGGGGCTGCCCCAGGTCACGGGCGGTCTGCTGGTGCTGGCGGGCGCGGTCGCCGCGCAGACCAGCAAGCCGTCGGCGGTGGAGGCGGTTGCGGAGGACGGCGGTGGAGGAGCGGTCACCGTCGCCGGTTCCGCTCCCGTCACCGGTTCCGTCGCCGCTCCCGTCACCGCCGCGGGGGCGACGGGCCTGGGTGCGACGGGCCTGGGGGGAACGGCCTCCGGGGCGATGACCTCGGGTGCGACGGCCTCCGGAGTCGCTGGCGCGGACCTCTAGTCCGGCCGGGTCAGCGGCCGGTCCAGCCGAACCAGTCGAAGTGACCGATCGGCCACACCACGGCCGACACCGGGCCGACCACGTTGCCCACCGGCACGGCGCCGCCGCCCGGGCCCTGCCGGTGCCAGCGGGAGTCCGCCGAGTCGCTCCGGTGGTCGCCCTCGACCCAGATGTAGCCCGAGGGCACCGTCACCGGGCCGAAGTCCATGCCCGCGCAGGAGTCGTCACCGGGGTGCAGGTACGGCTCGTCGACCTTCTTGCCGTTGACGGTCAGTGTGGTGCCGGCGCACTGCACGGTCTGCCCGCCGGTCGCGATGACCCGCTTGACCAGGTAGTTGTCGTCCTTCGGCGGCACCAGCCCGACGAAGCTCAGCACCGAACTCACCGCGTCGGTGAACGGGTTCGAGTCGACCGGCTGCGGCGGCAGCCAGTTCCCCGGGTCCTTGAACACCACCGGCTGCCCCGGCTCCGGCTCCCAGCCGGTCAGCGGCGCGAGCTTGTTCACGCCGACCCGGTCGCCGACCCGCAGGGTGTTCTCCATCGAGCCGGACGGGATGGTGAAGACCTGGAACAGGCAGGTCTTGATCAGCAGCGCGACCACCAGTCCGACGACCACCATCACCGGCAGCTCGATCCACCACGGCCGGGGCCGACGCCCCGCCCGGCGGGCCTTGCGACCACGCGGACCGCCGGCCCGACGGCGGGCCTCGGCACGGCCACCGGGCGCGTCCTGATCGTTCCCGGCGACCGGTACGGCCGCTACGGCCGGTAGGGCCGACCCGGCGGGTCCGCTGGGAGCTCCGCTGGGCGTTTCGGGCAGGTTCACCGCCATCGTCGCTGCTCCACCTCTCCGGCTGGGGAAACCTGCACGCTACGCCAACCGGGGAGCCGCACGAAATCCGGGACTTAGCCCCTCCCGACATCACCGGACTGCGGGCCGCCGCCGGAGGGCGGCCCCGGTCGCCGTCGGTTCACGCCGGCCGGGAGGCTGCCGCTGCGGGCGGACCGGGGTCCTCGCCGGCCCCGGTCCGCCCTCAGCGGTGGCGCGTTCAGGCGCGGGCGATGGCCTCGTGGTGGCGGATGACCTCGGCGATGATGAAGGTCAGGAACTTCTCCGCGAAGACCGGGTCGAGCTTGGCCCCGGCGGCCAGCTCCCGCAGCCGCTTGATCTGGTCGCGCTCCCTGGCCGGGTCGGCCGGCGGCAGCTTGTGCTCGGCCTTGAGCCGACCGACCCGCTGGGTCGCCTTGAAGCGCTCGGCCAGCATGTGGACCACCGCGGCGTCGATGTTGTCGATGCTCTCGCGCAGGCTGGTCAGCTCCGCCCGTACCGCGTCGTCGATCCCCTCGGGCACGCCGGCGTCGGGGGTCGTGGGCTGGTCCGTCATCGGGGCGGCTCCCGGTGTCTGGGGTGGGCGCCCGACCGTACGGCGGCCGGGCTCGGGCCCCGGCAAATCTAACAGGGCCCCCGCGCCGGACTGCCACCGTTCGGGGGAACCGTCCGGCATCCGGACAGCCGACGGACCGTCCGCCGCCCCGCTCCGCGACGGGGCTGCCCGTAGGGTGGTGCGTGCATGACCGGAAGTGACGACTCAGCAGTCCCTCAGCCCTGGAGGAACCGATCGTGGCAACCACCCGCACCGCCCGCACCGCCTGGGAGGGCGACCTCCTGCACGGCAAGGGGCAGGTGACCTTCGCCTCCTCCGGGATCGGCGAGTACCCCGTCTCCTGGCCGGCCCGCGCCGAGGAGCCCAACGGCAAGACCAGCCCCGAGGAACTCATCGCGGCCGCCCACTCCGCCTGCTTCTCGATGGCCCTCTCGCACGGCCTCACCGGCGCCGGGAGCCCGCCCACCAGCCTGGACACCCAGGCCGACGTCACCTTCCAGCCCGGCACCGGTATCACCGGCATCCACCTGACCGTCACCGGCGAGGTGCCCGGGCTGGACGAGGCCGGCTTCGTCCGCGCCGCCGAGGACGCCAAGGCCAACTGCCCGGTCAGCCAGGCCCTGACCGGCACCACCATCACCCTCACGGCCAAGCTGGCCTGACCGCCGCCCCGGCCCGGCCGGGGCGCACCCCGGTCTCGCCCCCGGCGCACAATCGGCGCCCGGGGGCGCGGCTTCGGCGCACGCGCCCCCGACGCACCTCAGGTGAGGTGTACCGGGGGCGTCCGAACGTTCCGCCATGCATGATCACAAACGGGGCGAATCACCCTGCCGGCGGTCACCGCGCGTTGCCGTCGCGGCCTATGATCGGCCGAAGCGCCCTGTTCTCCACCCGGGTCCCCGCGCGACAACGCCCCACGGCGGACGCCCCGCAGCGGACCGACCCCGAGGCCCCGACAGAGTGCGGAGCCGGCCACCGGAATCCCGATCGGCCTGGCGGACCATCGTCAAGTGTCAGCAGCGGACGGGAGCATGCCGTGCCGGGCCAGAACGAGGGGGCCGACGCACACCACCCAGGCGTGCGACACGAGGAATCGTCACACCACCGCCACCTCGCAGCGCCGGCCGCCTCCCCCGCCGCGGCTACGGCCACCGCCATGGCTACGGCTACGGCCTGCGGCACCCTGGAGGACCCGGGGGTGCTGCTCTGCCCGACCTGCTCGGCCCCGCTGGCGGACGGCCCGCACTCCGGTGCCGTCGACGCCCCCGGCGGGCCGGACGGCGGCCCCGACCGGCTGATGGCGGCGCTCCGGGCCAGTGAGTCCCGGTTCCGCGCCGCCTTCTGCGATGCCGTCATCGGCATGGCGCTGATCGACCCCGAGGACCGGATCATCGAGGTCAACCCCGCCTTCGCCGCCCTGATCGGCCGCGACGTCGGCGAGCTGGCCCGCACCCACCTGCACGAGATCATCGACCCGGAGGGCCTGCCGCACCGGCTCTTCGCCGGGCTCGTCCACGGCGGGCGGGAACGGTTCCGGGTGGAGAAGCAGCTGCGGCACCGCGAGGGCCACACGGTCTGGAGCAAGGTGACCGTCTCGCTGATCCGGGACCCTGCCGGGCAGCCGCTCTACACCCTCGCGCTGGTCGAGGACCTCACCGAGCAGCGCCGGCTCGGCGACCGCCTGGAGTACCAGGCCCTGCACGACCCGCTGACCCGGCTGCCCAACCGGACCTTCTTCTTCGAACGGCTCGACGCCGCCTGCCTGCCGGGCACCGGGGACCAGCGCACGGCTCCCGAGTCGGTGGCGGCGGTGGCTGCGCCGGTTGCGGCGGTTGCGGCGGACGGACGGCGGGTGGGCGTCTGCTACCTGGACCTGGACGGCTTCGCCGCGATCAACGAGACCCTCGGCCACCACGTCGGCGACCAGCTGCTGATCGCCGTCGCCGCCCGACTGCGGAGCAGTTTCTCCGGACCGGACGCCCACCTGGTGGCCCGGATGGGCGGCGACGAGTTCGCCGTCCTGGTCAGCGACAGCACCGACAGCGCGCAGCTGACCGCGCTGGCCGACCGGATCCTGGAGGTGCTGGAACGTCCCTTCGACGTCGCCGGACACCGGCTGGTGATCACCGCCAGCGTCGGCGTCGTCGAACGGTCGGTGCACGAGACCACCCCGACCGACCTGGTCAAGGACGCCGACGCCACGCTCTACTGGTCCAAGGCCGACGGCCGCGCCCGCTGGACCCTCTACGACCCGGACCGCGGCGCCCACCAGCTCACCCGCCAGCGCCTCGCCACCGCGCTGCGGCCGGCCCTGGAGCGCGGCGAGTTCACCATCGAGTACCAGCCGCTGGTCGGCCTGGCCGACGGCACGGTGCACGGCGCCGAGGCGCTGGTCCGCTGGCGCCACCCCCGGTACGGGACGCTCTCCCCCGACCGCTTCATCCCGCTCGCCGAGGAGTCCGGCGCCATCGTGCCGCTCGGCAAGTGGGTGCTGGAGGAGTCCTGCCGACAGGCCCGGCAGTGGCTCACCGAGTTCCCGGACACCGAGACCTTCGTGAGCGTCAACCTGGCGGCCCGCCAGATCTGGGACTCCGACGTGGTCGCCGACGTCGCCCGGGCCCTCGAACGCACCGGCCTGCCCGCCCGGCTGCTCCAGTTGGAGATCACCGAGAGCGCCCTGCTCGGCCCCGGCGGCCGACCGCTGCAGGCCCTGCAGGCGCTCGCCGACATGGGCGTGCGGATCGCGATCGACGACTTCGGCACCGGCTACTCCAACCTGGCCTACCTCTCCCGGCTGCCGGTGCACGTCCTGAAGCTCGACGGGACGTTCATCGAGGGCTTCCGCGACCCGGCGCCGGTCGCCGCCGCGGGCACGGCGGCGACGGACCGACCTGGCGGGTCCGACGGGTCGGACCGGTCTGGCGGGCCAGGCGGGCCTGACCGGTCTGGCGGGTCAAGCGGGTCCGACCGATCTGGCGGGCCGGGCGGGTCCGGTGGGCCTGACCGGCCGACCCTTCCGGCACTCCGCTCCCGGCGCAGCGACGCGGACGAGCAGATCGTCGGTGCGATGGTGCAGCTGGCCCACACCCTCGGCCTGACCGTCACCGCCGAGGGCATCGAGAGCGCTGCCCAGGCCGAGCGGCTCCGGCTCACCGGCTGCGACACCGCCCAGGGCTGGTACTTCGCCCGGCCCGGCGAGGCCGAACTGGTCGCGGCCATACTCCGGGAGGGCCGCCCCGCCCCGACCGGCCGTTGAGGCAGGCGGGGCGGGAGCGGAAGGTGCGAGCCGGAAGCGGGAGCATCGGCGCTCGGCAGTCGTCGTCCGGCTGTGGCGGTCAGACGCTGTCGGTCAGGCCTTGGCGGTCAGACCGTCAGGCCGTGGCGGCAAGGCCGTACGCCTCGGCGATCAGGCCGTAGGACCGGAGCCGGGCCTCGTGGCCGTGAATGTGCGAGGTGACCATCAGCTCGTCCACCCCGGTCCGCTTGCGCAGGGCCTCCAGCCCGTCCGCGACCTGGCCCGGGGCGCCCAGCACCACGTTGTCGAGCCAGCTGTCGATGAAGTCCGCCTCGACCGGGCTGTACGGGTAGTCCTCCGCCTCCTCCGGGGTGGGGATCGGACCGGGGTTGCCGCGCCGCAGCCGGAGCATGCCGAGGGCCGCGGAACGGGCGAGCCGGCGGGCGGCGTTCTCGTCGTCGGCGGCGACGGCGCTCACGCCGATCAGCGCGTACGGCTCGTCGAGCACGGCGGAGGGGCGGAAGGACGCCCGGTACAGGTCCAGGGCCGGGACGGTGTTGGCGCTGCTGAAGTGGTGGGCGAAGGCGAACGGCAGGCCGAGCCGGCCGGCCAGCTGGGCGCTGAAGCCGGAGGACCCGAGCAGCCAGACCGGCGGGCGGCCCTCGCCCTTGGGCACGGCGGTCAGCCGCTCGTACGGGTGGCCGGAGGGGAAGTCGCCGTCCAGGAAGTGGGTCAGTTCGGAGAGTTGCAGCGGGAAGTCGTCCGCGCCCTCGCTGACGCCACGGCGCAGCGCGCGGGCGGTGGCGGGGTCGGTGCCGGGGGCGCGGCCGAGCCCGAGGTCGATCCGGCCCGGGTGCAGGGCCTCCAGCAGACCGAACTGCTCGGCGATGGCCAGCGGTGCGTGGTTGGGGAGCATGACGCCGCCGGAGCCGAGCCGGAGCGTCGTGGTGTGGGCCCCGAGGTGGGCGAGCAGGACGGCCGGGGTCGAGCTGGCCACTCCGGGCATGCCGTGGTGCTCGGCGACCCAGAAGCGGTGGTACCCCCACTGCTCAGCCCGGCGGGCCAGCTCGGTAGTGGCGGCCAGGGCCTCGCTGGGCGTGTAGCCGACGCCGACGGTGGCCAGGTCGAGGATCGAGAGCGGAGCGGGGGCCGTGCCGCGGGCGGTGCCCCGGATCGCCTCGCTGGCCCCCGGCCCGGTTCCGTGCTCCTGCTGGTCCTCGGTGGTCATGCCGTCCGCCCTCCTGGCTGTGGTGGTCCGGCTCTCCTGCGAGCCGGGCCGTCGTGGGCGGCCGCGCGGGCCTCGGAGGCCCGGCGGTCGCTGCTGCCGAGGGACGTCAACCACCGCCACGGGCCCACTGTTCCCGTGCCGGGCGCCCGATGCAGGAGCGATCCCGGTGAGTTCCGGGTGCGTTCCGGGCGCGGTTCGACTGCCGACCGGATGAGATTCGCGTGAGTTTCCGCTGCATCGCGGCCGGTTGAGCACCGGTCGGCCGACCGACCGTTCGGATGACTCAGAGCCAGTGAGCGGACACGGATGGCGACTTCACGCCAGGGTCGGAAGTCGCCAGCCGCATCGCTCGCGATCGGCCGCGGGCATCGGGCAGGCTGGCGATCAGGAGCTGGATCACCGAGCGGATCCGCGTTCCGTCAGCAAGGTCGCCGGGCTGGACCAGCACCGGACGATCCCTGCGAGCCCTCGGCGCGGCACCCCGCCCCGGGGGCTCGTTCCGTTTCCGGCGCTCCTTCGCCGCCCTCACCCGCCGGCCCGTCGCGGCCGAACCCAGTGCCCTGTCCGCCCGCGGGTGGGCCGTGCGGCGCGACCGAACCCTGAAGCCGAGGCCCCTGGTGTGACCTCCGCCGCCCCGGGGTGCTTCATGAGATGAAAAGTCGAGGCGCTAGCGTTGGCCTCAGAGCCACCCGCTCCACCAGGGCGGCGTGGAGGGAGTAAGGCCTTGAACTTCGTGGCGGCGATCGGATCCTCGTGGATCTGCGCCCTTGCGCTCTTCGCCGTACTCGGCGACGCGCTACTCCCCTTCATCCCGAGCGGCACGCTGGTCATCCTGGCCGTGCTCAAGACGGCTCAGATCAACGGCGCTCCGATAATGCTCGGCCTGGGCGTGGCGGTGGCCTCCTTCCTCGGCGACCTCCTGTTGCTGCACCTCGCACGGCGCGGCGCCCCGGTGTTGCAGCGCAGACTGGCCCAGCGTCCGAAACTGGCGGCCAGCGTCGCCAGGGTCCAGCAGTCACTGGTCGAGCGCCCGCACGGCGGGGCGGCCGCGATGGTCGTGGTCGCACGGTTCGTTCCGGCCGGGCGAACCGTCCTGGACCTGGCCATCGGCCATTCCCCCGCCCACCCGCACCGCTTCCTGCACTGGTCGGCGCTGGCGGCGCTGGTCTGGGCCGCCTACATCGTGACGCTGGGCTGGCTGAACAGCCACTGGTTCAACACGGCCTGGCTGAGTCTGGCCGTGTCCTGCGCGGCGGCGACCGCCGTCAGCACCGCGATCGCGCGAATAGTGCGTCGCAACCGGCGGCTGGCCGCGCTCTGACCGGCCCCGGACGGTCGGCGCGATCCGGCCACGGGGCTCCGTCAGGAGCACAATTTTCCCTTACAGGCGATGGCCCGTACCGAGCGCTGACGAACTCTGACCAAGCGGGACAGAGCGGCGGTACCGTACTCCCCTGACGCCGTGCGGTGCGAAGCGTCACAGGACCGCAACAGACGACGAATCCCTGCAGCCCGGTCTGGCGTTCCCCGCGTGTTGACTGTCGTCGGGGCCGGGCGACCTTGGAAACCGCTGCGGCGACATGACATGCTAACGGCGGAATATTCATCAATTGCCCGATTTGACCGGTACGGCCCCGGGCCGCCCTCACCACCGGTCATCGGCACCCAGGGGAGACCATGACCAGCATCTCGCGCAGGACGGTGCTCAGTGCAACCGCGGCGACCGCAGCCCTCGGCGCGGTCTCGGCCTGTTCCAGCGGCGGATCCGGTTCGGGGCAGAACTCCACCTCACCTTCCTCCGGCGGCAGTGGGAACTCCGGCCAGTCCGGCACCACCGACCCGACCCAGGCCGTAGTGCCCAAGGGCAGCCCGATCGGCGACGGCTCCAACGCGGACACCGGCCCGCAGCCGAACCAGCCCAAGCCCGAGAAGCTCAAGCCCGGCGAGCGCCCGCCGCAGTTCGTGGTGTTCTCCTGGGACGGCGCGGGCGGCACCGATGACGGCCAGTTCCCCCGCTTCCTCAAGCTGGCGGAGCAGTACAAGGCCACGATGACCTTCTTCCTCTCCGGCATCTACGCCCTGCCCAAGGGCAAGTCCCAGATGTACCACCCGCCGAAGCACGCGGTCGGCGCCTCCGACATCCCGTACCTGTCGGACGGCGCGGTCAAGAGCACCCTCAAGCTCGTCAGCCAGGCCTGGCTGGCCGGACACGAGATCGGCACCCACTTCAACGGGCACTTCTGCTCCAGCCGTCCGGACAAGAACGGGGTCAACATGTGGACCCCGGAGGACTGGCAGAGCGAGATCGACCAGGCGATCTCCTTCGTCACCCAGTGGCGGACCAACACCGGCTTCACCGACGTCGACCCGCTGCCCTTCGACTACAAGAAGGAGCTCATAGGCGGCCGCACCCCGTGCCTGGAGGGCCAGAAGGCGCTGCTGCCGACCATCGCCAAGCTGGGCTGGAAGTACGACGCCAGCTCCTCCGGTGGTCTGCAGATATGGCCCCAGAAGGTGCAGGACGGCAAGATCTGGGACTTCCCGCTGCAGTCCATTCCCTTCCCCGGGCACACCTTCCAGGTGCTCTCGATGGACTACAACATCCTGGCCAACCAGTCCAGCGGCAGCACCAAGGGCGACCCGTCCAAGTACAACGACTGGCGGACCCAGGCCACCAACTCCTACCTGGCCGGCTTCGAACGCGCCTACAACAGCAACCGCGCACCGTTCTTCGTCGGCAACCACTTCGAGCAGTGGAACGGCGGCATCTACATGGACGCCGTCGAAGAGGCCCTCAAGGCCATCGCCGGCAAGCCCGAGGTCCGGCTGGTCTCGTTCAAGCAGCTGGTCGAATGGCTGGAGGTGCAGGACCAGTCGACCCTGCGCAAGCTGCGCACCCTCAACGTCGGCCAGGCGCCGGCGGGCGGCTGGGAAGCCTTCCTCGGCGCGGCGGGCTGACCCGCCCGGGGCGGACCGGACTCGACAGGACCGGACCGGACCGGACCGGCGGGACTGGACCGGACCGGCGGGACTGGACCGGGACCGGGACCGACGGGATCGGGGCGACGAGGCCTGGACTGACCGTTACGGCCGGCGGGTGTTCGCACCCCGCCGGCCGCGGCCGTTCCGGCTCGGGCGACTACTCGGCCGCGGGGACGTCCGCGAGCAACTTGCGGGCGATGAGGTCGGCCCCCGCCTCGCCCCAGAGGATCGAGTAGTGGTTGGTGTCCGGCACCGGCGAGGCCGGTACCCGATCACGGTCCAGCCCGGACAGCCCGATCCGCTGCTGGTCGTAGAGGCCCTGCGGCTCGTCGAGCAGGCCGCGTTCCGCCCACAGCAGTTCGGCCGGGCAAGGCAGTCGGTGCACGGCCCCGGCAGCCTCTTGGTCCAGCAGGACCTGGGCGCCGTCGGTCTGCACGGCCTCCAGCACACAGGAGGAGCGCAGTTCGGGCTCGGCGCCGACGAGGTCGCGCTGGGTGTAGGCGTCGATCCCGTCGGACCAGTCGTCACCGAGCGCCGGGTGGCGCCGCCAGAACTCCCGGTAGGCGGCGCGGTCCGGGAAGGTCATCGACAGCCGGGCCAGCGCGGGGCCGAGCACCGCGGCCAGGGCGTCCTCCTCGCGGACGCCCTCCGGGAGCGGGAAGCTCAGCGCACCGTCCACCAGCAGGACCCTGCGGACGAGTTGGGGGTGCCGGACGGCGGCCAGCGCGGTGACCCAGGCCCCCATCGAGTGGCCGACGACCGTGACCGGCCCCGCATCAAGGGCGGCGATCAGTGCGGCGACGTCGTCGGCGTGCCGGGCCAACCCGTACGGTCCGGCGACCGAGCGGCTGGCACTGCGGCCCCGGAGGTCGGGCGCGAGCAGGGTGACCCGGCCGGCGAGGCGGCGGGCGACCTCGTACCAGGCCAGGCCGTTGGCGGTGATGCCATGCACCGCCACGACCGTCGGAGCACCCGGTCGGTCGGCCGGCCAGCGTAGGACGGCCAGGTCCCCGCCGGGTACGGGGACGGTCGACTCCTCGGGCTTCAGGGGTGATCGACTCACGCGGGGGTACCTCCGGTGGAGCGGGCGGCGCGTACGCCGGCCGGCGTACGGGCCGAGCGGGCGGATCGGGCGGCGCGGATGCGGGCGGGCAGTCCGGCCAGGCCGCCGGGGAGCAGGTAGACCACGGCGACGAACAGGGTGCCCAGCAGGAACGGGGGTTGGGAGAGCGGGACGCGTAGCACCGCGGGCAGGTCCGCGACCGCGCTCGAGTTGGCGAGGTCCCCGAGGCGGTGGCCGGCCCAGGTGTAGAGCACACCGCCGAGCAGCGGCCCCCAACGGCTGCCGGAGCCGCCGAGGACCACCATGACCAGCAGCGCGAGCGTCGCGTCCGAGCCTGCGGCCTGCGGGGTGGCCCCGCCGGCGAGCAGCAGGTAGACCACTCCGCCCAGCCCGGCGAGCGCGCCGGCCAGCACGAAGGCGACCAACTTGTAGCCGTAGGGCCGCAGTCCGAGCACCTCCACCCGGCGCTCGTTCTCCCTGATGCCCTCCCAGACCCGCCCGGCCGGGGAGTTGACGGCCCAGTGGACCGCGACGACCGTCAGCACCAGGTAACCGACGGCGATCCAGTAGAGGTTGGCGGTGTTCTCGATCCCGAGCAGGCCGGAGGGCAGCAGTTGGGCCGGGGCGGAGCGGCCCTCCTCGCCCCCGGTGACACCACCGGGGTTGCGCTGGACGAGGATCGCGCCGGCCTGGGCGAAGGCGAGGGTGACCATGGAGAAGCCGATGCCGGTGACCCGCAGGCTCACCGATCCGAGCAGCAGGGCCAGCAGGGCGGTGCAGACGACGCCGAACACCGCGGCGGCGGCGAAGGGGAGCCGTAGTTCGAGCATGCCGAGGTCGGTGGCGTAGAGGCCGGTCGCGAAGTAGAGCGCGTGGCCGAAGGAGAGCAGTCCGGTGCGACCGAGCAGGAGGTCGTAGCCGGTGGCGAGGGCCCCGTAGAGCAGGCACAGGGCGATGAGTTGGAGACTTCCGGGGCTGCCGAGCGGGCCGTCGAGCAGTCCCGGGACGGGAAGCGCACTGTATGGGGCGACAAGGAGCGTGATCAGCAGGGCGATCGGCCACCAGCGTAGCGTTCCGTGCAGCACTGTCCAGCGGTTAGTGACTGAATCACCTGTTCGAGGGATGGTGCGGGACTCGTCCCCGTGTTCACAATGGGTTCCGACGAGGCCGGTGTCAGTCCCCCTCGTCATAGTGGTGGTGTCGGCGGAGCTGGTGTCAGTCCCCTCTGCTGACATGGCAATCACGGCAGGGCTGGTGTCAGTCCCCCCTGCCGAGGTGGCGGCGCCGCGGGCGGCCGCGGGGCCACCGGTGCTCGTGATCGGAGTTTCGGCGCTCACGCGAGCCTCCCGGTGAGTCCACGGGGTCGGACCAGAAGCAGCACTGCGAGCAGGACGACGACCGAGAGGTCGCCGAGCCCGGCGCCGGTGTAGTAGTTGGCGAACTGCTGGACGAGGCCGACGCCCACCGAGGCGGCGGCGGCACCGGTCACGGATCCCATGCCACCCATCACCACGACGACGAAGGCGAAGATGAGCAGGCTGGTCCCCTGACCGGGATTGACCGAACCGAAGTAGAGGCCGCCGAGGGCGCCACCGAGCGCGGCGGCCGCCCCACCGATGGCGAAGACGAGGGTGAACGCCTTCCGGACGTCGATGCCGAGCGCGGTGACCATGGCCCGGTCCTCCACGCCGGCCCGGACGATCAGCCCGTAGCGGGTACGGGCGAGGAACAACCGAAGAGTGAGCAACAGCAGCGCGGCGACTGCCACGAGCACGAAGCGGTTGACCGGGACGGTCGCGCCGAACACGTGCCAGGTGCCGGCCAGCAGGGCCGGCTGGGGGAAGGGGCGGGCGTCCGCGCCCCAGATCCCCATGAGCAGGGCGGGTACGGCGAGCCCGACACCGACCGTGGCGAGGATCTGGTCGCGCGGGCGGCTGTAGAGCGGCCGGATCAGGAAGAGCTCCAGGAGGACGGCGGCGGCCGTCCCGACCAGGGTGCCGAACGGCACCGCGAGCCAGAAGGAGAGGCCGGCCTCCGTACCGGCCCACCAGGTCGCATAGGCACCGATGGAGAGCAGGGCGCCGTGCGCGAAGTTGAGCACATCCATCAGACCGAAGATCAACGAGAGACCGGAGGCGACCAGGAAGTACAGCGCACCGAGACCGAGACCAGTACAGGAAAGGAGAACGACGGTGTCCATCAGGGCTTCACCTCCGAGGTGACGACAGGGGCGGCCGAGGAGGCGGCTGGCCGAGGTCCACCGACGAGCGGGTGACGGGAGCCGACGCCGAGCAGGCGGCGGGCGGCCTCCTCGTCGGCCAACAGCTCGGCGGTGTCGCCCCGGTGGGCGGTCCGGCCGTCGGCCAGGACGACGCAGGTGCCGGCCACCCGGCGGACGAGCGCGAGGTTCTGCTCGACCAGGAGAACGGGCACGGCCTCGGCCGCTCGCGCCAGCACCTCGGCCACCTCGGCGACGATCTTCGGCGCCAGGCCCTTGGTGGGCTCGTCGGCGATGATCAGCCGGTTCCGGTTGAGGAGCGTCCGGCCGATCGCCACCATCTGCTGCTGGCCTCCGGAGAGCGTGCCGGCCAACTGTGCCGCCCGCTGCTTGAGTTCGGGGAAGAGTTCATGGACGAGCGAGTAGTTCGGCTCGCCGGCCTCGCCCCCGTCCCGGGCTCCGCGCTCGGCGAGGCGGAGGTTCTCGGCGACCGTCAGGCCGACGAAGATCCCCCGATCCTCGGGCGCATAGCCGATGCCATGACGAACGACCAGATGACCAGGGAGAGAGGAGAGTTCAGCGCCGGAGAGCCGGATGCTCCCGGTTCGCGGCACCAGGCCCATGATGGCCTTCACCGTGGTGGTCTTGCCCGCACCGTTGCGGCCCAACAGTGCGGTGACCCCGGCAGGGGCCACGTCGAGATCAACGCCGTGCAGGATGTGCAACCCGTCGATGACCACCCGCAGGTCGCGGACGGAGAGGAGGGGTTCCACAGCGGACGACCGTGAGGAGGGCGACTGCGAGGAGGACCGACCGGAGGCCGAGGAAGAGAAGGAAGAAGAGGAGGACAGGTGCGTCGAGCGACGCGGAGAAGAGGTCACAACGCCTCGCCCAGATAGGCCTGTTGGACGATCGGGTCGGCCATCACGGCCTCAGGGGTGTCCAGGGCGAGCAGGGTGCCGTGGTGCATCACCGCCAGGCGGTCGGCCAGGCCGAGCAGGACGTCCATGTGGTGCTCGACCATCAGGACGGTCCGGCCGAGATCACGGTGAACGGAACGGATCAGTTCGGTGAGGGTCGGGACCTCCTCAGCACTGACACCGGCCATCGGCTCGTCCAACAGGATCAGCCTCGGGTCGGAGACGAGCAGCACGGCGAGCTCCAGCTTGCGCTTCTCACCGTGCGAGAGCGCTCCGGCCAGGGTGTCGGCACGGTGGGTGAGTTCGGTGCGGTGGAGGGTGTCCGCCACCTGCTCCGCGTAACGGTCGGCGCGGCGCCAGAGGCGGTAGGAGGCGCCCGGCCCGGCCGCCGCCTGGGCGGCCAACCGGACGTGGTCGGCGACGGTCATCCCCGGCCAGAGGGAGGAGGTCTGAAAGGTACGGCCGAGCCCACGGCGGGCCCGGGCGTGCACGGCCTCGGCGGTGACGTCCGCGCCGTCGAGGTGGAGGCTGCCGTTGGTCGCCGGATAGATGCCAGAGATCAGGTTGAAGAGGGAGGTCTTGCCAGCACCGTTGGGCCCGATGAAAGCGATGAACTCGCCTTCGCCGACCGAGAAGGAGACGTCCTCGACGATCGGCACACCACGAACGGACCAGCAGAGTCCGTCCAGTCGCAGCACCGACGCTGTGGGCGAGGTGGAGCGCGGAGAGGAGATGCCCGGATCGGAGGAGTGCGGATCGGAGGACTGCGGAGGGGAGGACTGCGGCGCGGAGTGCGGAGAGGAGCGGTTCGGAGAAGCGGCCGGAGGAGTGGAGGCGGCTGGGGCGGGCATCGGGATCAGCCCGCCATCGGGGTGACCGGGGGCGCCACCTCGTCCGCGGTCAGGGCCTTCTCCACCGACGGCTTGGCCGCGGCCCCGGTACCGGCCAGCCGGACCTGGAACATCGGCTGGAGGAGGGCGTGGTCCTCGGCGCGGACCGTGGTGCGGCCCTTCACCCCGTCGAAGCTCCAGCCCTCCAGCGCCTTGACCAGGGCCGAAGTGTCGTCGACCGAGCCGTGGTTGGCCTCGACGGCGTGCACGATCAGCTGGGCGGCGGTGAAGCCGTCCGGGGTGAAGATGTCGGGCTTGCCGCCCGCGGCGGTGACGGCCTCCGTCATGGCCTTCTCCACCGGGGTGCCGGCGGCCCCGTCGAAGTAGTGGTTCAGGAAGGAGATCTTCTCGCCGGCCGGGCCGAACAGCGGGTACGAGGCGGCCAAGTCCAGGCCGGTGACGACCTTGGTGTCGGTGAACACGTCCTGCTGGTTGAGCGCCGTCCACAGGGCCGAGGCGGTGTCGCCGGCCCAGGCGACGAACAGCAGATCGGGCTTGGCGGTCTTGGCCTGGGTGGCGAAGGGGGTGAGGTCGGTGGCGCTCGGTGGGGCGAGCACCTGCTCCACCGTCGCGCCCTGGGTGCCGAGCACAGCCTTCACGGCGGCCACGTTGGCCTGCCCGAAGGCGTTGTCCTGAGCGAGCACGGTGACCTTCTTGCCCTTGGCATCACCGATGAACGAGGCCGCGGTCCTGATGTCCTGGTAGGACTGCCGACCCGAACGGAAGGTGTACCTGTTCAGACCGGTGACCTTGTCGGCGGCGGCCGGGCCACTGATGAAGAGCACCTTGTTCTGGGCCGCGATCGGGCCGACCTGGAGGGCCACACCGGAGGCAGTGGAGCCGGCCAGGACCTTGTAGCCCTTGCCGATCAGGTCCTTGGCGGCGGACACCGCCTTGGCCGGGTCGCCCGCGTCGTCCTGCTCATCGAACTCGATCCGGTGCCCGTCCACCTCGCCCGTGCCCTTGGTCGCGTAGCCCAGGCCGGCCTTGAAGCCGTCCAGGTACTGCTTGCCGTAGGCGGCCAGCGGACCGGTCTTGGAGTACACCAGGCCGACCTTGACCGGGGCCTTCACGCCGCCACCGTCCGCCGCGGCCGTCCCGGCGGTACCGGCCTTGGCGCAGCCTGCGGCGAGCAGGACACACGCCGCGACGGCGGCGAGCTTCCGGGCCGGGCCACCGGTCAGGGGCCCGCCCGGACGGGCGCCGGAGGCGGTCCTGGTGGGGACTGTGGTGCTGCGCATGGTGACCGACTCCTGAGGGTGCGGCGGGGTGGATGCCGGAACCGTAGGTGTGCGGTGCGACCGGCGACATGTTCCCGGTCGACGTAGCAGCCTGCGGCGATGTGGCTCCGGTCGACATACCGTCGGCCCCGCGCCGCTCTCCGGGCGCCCGGATGTGGTCCGCCGACACCGATCCGGCCCCGTCCATGGCGCCGGCCACCATGGCTGCGGCACCCCGTGCCCGGCGACGGTGGAAGCAGTGCGACGCCGGGCCGTCGCCGCGCATCGCGCCCCCTTCCTCCCCGTTCCTCCTCCCCGTTCCTCCTCCCCTCTCCTTCCCTCTCCCTCCCATATCCTCCTGAGGTGATCCCTTGGACAAGGTCCTGGACTCCCCCGCCACCGCGGTCGGGGACATCCCCGATGGTGCGGTGCTGGCCGTCGGCGGTTTCGGCCTCTGCGGCATCCCGAGCACCCTGATCGGTGGCCTAGTCGACGCCGGCACCACCGGGCTGCGCGTGGTGTCGAACAACTGCGGGGTGGACGACTGGGGGCTGGGCCGCTTGCTGCGGGCGGGCCGGATCGCCCGGATGACCTCCTCGTACGTCGGGGAGAACAAGGAGTTCGCCCGGCAGTACCTGACCGGGGAGTTGGAGGTGGAGCTGACCCCGCAGGGCACGCTGGCCGAGCGGCTGCGGGCCGGCGGCGCTGGCATCCCGGCGTTCTTCACCCCGGCCGGGGTCGGCACCCAGGTCGAGGAGGGCGGGCTGCCCTGGCGCTACGCGCCGGACGGCTCGGTGGCACTGGCCTCACCGCCCAAGGAGGTGCGGGAGTTCCACGGCCGCCGGTACCTGCTGGAGGAGGCGATCACGGCGGACTTCGCACTGGTCCGGGCGGAGGTCGCGGACCGGCACGGCAACTGCGTTTTCCACGCGGCCGCCCGCAACTTCAACCCGCTCTGCGCGGCGGCGGGCCGGATCACCCTGGTCGAGGCGGACCGGATCGTCGAACCGGGCGAGCTGGCACCCGACGCGGTGCACCTGCCCGGGGTGTACGTCGACCGGGTGGTGCCCGCCGATCCCGAGGACCGCCGCATCGAGCGCCGGACCGTCCGCCCCGCCCTCCAGGAGGCCTGAACCCGTGTCCGCTGCTGCCACTGCTGCTGCCGCTCAGCCATCCGCCTCCGGCCCCGCGCCGCTCGACGCCCGCAACGCCCTTGACACCCTCGACGCCCGCAACGCCCTGGCCGCCCGCGCCGCCCGGGAGTTGCGCGACGGGCAGTACGTGAACCTGGGTATCGGTCTGCCGACCCTGATCCCCAACCACCTCCCGCCGGGCGTCCAGGTGGTGCTGCACTCGGAGAACGGGATCCTCGGCGTGGGCCCGTACCCGGTGGCGGGCGCCGAGCACGCCGACCTGATCAACGCGGGGAAGGAGACCGTGACGGTCGCGCCCGGCGCCTCGTACTTCGACTCCGCCTTCTCCTTCGGCATGATCCGGGCCGGCCGGATCGACGTCTCGCTGCTCGGCGCGATGCAGGTGTCGGCGGCCGGTGACCTCGCCAACTGGATGATCCCGGGCCGGATGGTCAAGGGCATGGGCGGCGCGATGGACCTGGTGCACGGCGCCCGCCGGCTGGTGGTCGTGATGGAGCACACCGCTCGGGACGGCTCTCCGAAGATCGTCCGGGAGCTCACGCTCCCGGCCACCGGCAGGCGGGTCGTGGACCGGATCGTCACCGATCTGGCCGTCGTCGACGTGACCCCGGAGGGGCTGCGCCTGGTGGAGACCGCCCCGGGGGTGAGCCCCACCGAGGTGCGGGCGGCTACCGACGCCACTTTGCTTTCCCCGCTCTGACGCCCTGCTGCCCCCGCTCTGAACCGTACCGGCGCACCACGAGCCGCACCGGGGTGCAACGGGCCACCACAGGCCGCGCGGCCCGCGGCCCCGCCCGCGGACGCCGACCGCCGGCCGCCGGCCGCCGAAAACCGCAACGCCCCACCCGGCCGGACCACTTACGGGGAGACGGCTCCCCCCGGTGGTCCGGCCGTTCGCTTTCCCTCCGAGGCATCGTCCAACCACCATCGGGTCGAATTCTTCTGCATTAGCACCATGGCAAGCCACCGTGGCCAGGAACCGTAGTATCTTCACGCCTGAGCGGCGATCGTCTGGTGGAGCGGTTGCGATCGACGTTACGCTCCAGGAGAGTTGAGCAAGCCGGGGATCCCTTCACGCCCACGGGGGAAGCCGGGGAGCGCATCGGGTTCCCGCATTCGGAGCCGCCGCGTCGGCCCGCGATCGAACCGGTCGCACACACTCCACGCGTCGGGCTCCCATGTGCCGGATTCCGGCGTCAGAGCATGTCGGGGCGCGTCGGGGCGCGTCAGGGCGTGTCAGAGCGCGTCGGACAGCCCGGTGCCCAGGGAACTCCCGCAGTCCGCCGGGCCGCGTTCCACCCAAGCGGCTCCGGGCCGACCCGGGCAGCTCTGGGCCGGGGCGGGCAACGCCAAGCACAGCACGTCGCAACACTCCGGGGGGAGTACGCCATGACCACGCCGTCCTCGCAGCGAAAGGACGAACGCGACCGAGCCGGTCGCCGGGGCCGCCGCCGAGGCGCCGGGCCGCTGGACGAGAGCGCGTTACGCGCCATACCGGTACCCGAAGCCCCGTACGACTACGGTCACTTCAGTCGTCTGGCGGGTCCGGCGGTCGATCCGGACGAGGACCGGGAACTCGGCGGGGGTGTCTACCGACCGGAACCGGGCGCCGGTGGACTCCCGGACGCCGACGCCGACGCCGACGTCCGGGAGTCCACCGGCGCGGAACCGGCCGCTCCCTACCGGGTGCAGTACCGGAGCCTGCTGCGCCACGAGCCGCACCGGATCCGGGCCGCCCTGCTGCTGCTGGCCGCGCCGCTGGTGGAGATGATCCTGCTGGTCTGGTTGCTGTTGCCGGAGCACTGGCCGGAGCGTGCCGACGAGACCAACACCCTGGTGCTGCTGGGCGACAAGGTGATGATCGGGATCATCGCCGTGGTCGAGGTGTTCCGGCTGGTCAACGTCATCTCCAACACCCACGCCACCCTGGTGGCCCGCGATCCGATACCGGTGACGCCGGAGTCCGGAACCCGGGTCGCGTTCCTCACCACCTGCGTGCCGGGCAAGGAACCGCCGGAGATGGTGCGGGCCACGCTGACGGCGGCCCGTGCGGTGCGACACGAAGGACCGTACGACGTCTGGCTGTTGGACGAGGGAAACGATCCTGCAATGCAGTCCCTGTGCGCCGAACTGGGCGTCCGGCACTTCAGTCGCGCCGGACACCCGCGCTGGAACCGGCCGAAGGGGCGGTTGCGCGCCCGGACCAAGCACGGCAACTACAACGCCTGGCTCCAGGCCCACGGCGACGACTACGACTTCTGGGTGTCCGTCGACACCGACCACGTACCGCTGCCCGACTTCTGCGAGCGCATGCTCGGCTACTTCCGCGATCCGGACGTCGCATTCGTGGTCGGCCCCCAGGTGTACGGGAACTACCGCAGCTCGGGATCGGCCGTCACCAAATTCTCCGAGAGCCAGCAGTACCTCTTCCACGCACTCATCCAGCGCGCCGGAAACCGTTACGGCGCACCGATGTTCGTCGGAACCAACAACGCCGTGAGAATCCGCGCGCTCCAGTCGATCGGCGGGTTGTACGACTCCATCACGGAGGACATGGCGACCGGTCTGGAGTTCCACCGGAGCCGCAACCCGGAGACAGGAGAACGCTGGAAGTCCGTGTACACCCCGGACGTGCTCGCGGTGGGCGAAGGCCCGTCCTCCTGGACCGACTTCTTCTCCCAGCAACTGCGCTGGAGCCGCGGCACCTACGAGACCCTGCTCCGCCAGTACTGGCGGGTGCTCTGGCGGCTGTCGCCCGGCCGGGCGCTCAACTACACGCTGATGGTGGGCTTCTACCCGATGGCGGCGCTCACCTGGCTGCTCGGCGGGGTGTCCAGCGTGCTCTACCTGGGCTTCGGCGCCTCCGGCGTACACGTCTCCTCGGAGCTGTGGATGATGCTCTACAGCGACGCCGCCGCGCTCCAACTCCTGCTCTACACCTGGAACCGCAAGCACAACGTGAGCCCGCACGAGCCGGCCGGCTCCTCCGGGGTCGCGGGCATGGTGATGTCGGCGCTCTGCGGCCCGGTGTACGCGGCCTCGCTGCTCCAGGCGCTGGTACGTCGCCGCAACCGCTTCGTGGTGACGCCCAAGGGCAGTTCGGCCAGCACCGACGGACTGCGCACCTTCCGCTACCACCTGTTCTGGGCCCTGGTGTTCGGCGGCGCGGTGGCCGCGTCCTTCCACACCGGCTACGACCACGTCGCGATGCGCACCTGGGCCTGCATCGCCCTGGTCCTGACCGTGCTGCCGCTGCTGATCTCGGCCGGCGACGCCGTCCGCCGTCGGCGCACCCCGCCCACAGCCACCCTCACCGTGACCGGAGGGCCGTCGGCCACCCCCAGGGTCGTCCTGGAGAAGCGCCACCCGCGCCACGCCCGTACCGCCGCCGCACCCCCGGCGGGGACGGTCGCAGCGGCGAGGGTCGCAGCGGCAAGGGTCCCGGCGGCGAGGGTCCCGGCGCAGGGGGCGCGGCCGGGCCCGGACGGGCTCGACAGCCCGACGCTGCAACTGCGCCTGGCCGCACTCGACGACCACGCCCACAGCGACCACCACGCCCACGGCGGCCACAGCGACCTCACGCCCGGCAGCCAAGCACACGACGGCCGCACCCCCGGCCGGCAGCCGCCCGACCACGCCCAGAGCGGCACGCCCACCCACTGAGCCAGTCCCGCCCGCCTCCCGAGGGGATCACCACCGTGAAGATCCACAAGACCGGCCGCACCAAGCGCTTCGCCCTCGGCAGCACCGTCGCGCTGACCGTCGCCGGGATGAACGCCCCTGCCGTCCTCGGTTTCGCCAGCAGCCAGTACCACCAGTACGTGATCAACCGCCCCGAGTACAAGGCGCAGTACGGCCACTGGCAGACCCTGACGCTGCCCGCCGAGTTCCGGGTCAACGCCGTCCACGCCACCCTGCTGCGCACCGGCAAGGTGCTCATCGTGGCCGGCTCCGGCAACGATGAGAAGCAGTTCAACGCGGGCACCTTCAAGAGCCTGCTCTGGGACCCGGCGAAGAACACCTACAAGCTGGTACCCACCCCCGCCGACATGTTCTGCGGCGGCCACACCTCCCTCCCGGACGGCCGGGTGCTGGTGGCCGGCGGCACCCAGCGGTACGAGAAGCTGGAAGGCGCGGTGAAGAAGGCGGCCGGCATGATGCGGGTGCGCAACGAGAGCCCGGAGCACGACCGCACCTTCCCCAAGGGCACCGTGTTCGTCGCCCCCAACGGCCGCGAGTACGCCAGCACCGTCGAGGTGACCGTCCCCGCCGCGACCAAGAGCGGCTCCGGGAAGCAGACCGTGGTCACCGCCGGCGAGCAGCACGTGTTCGTGGAGGCGGTCGGCACGGGCCCCGACTACGTGACCAACTCGCCCGCCCAGTACCGGATCAAGGGCCTGACCGGCATCGACGCGCACAACCTGTACGGGCAGAGCGAGAAGCTGACCCTGGACAAGCAGGAATACCAGGGGATCCGCTCCGCCTTCGAGTTCAACCCGGACACCGAGCTGTACGAGCAGGTCACCGACATGGCGCACGCCCGCTGGTACCCGACCCTGACCGGGCTGGGCGACGGCCGGGTGGTCACCGTCTCCGGCCTGGACGACACCGGGCAGATCCTCGACGGCAACGAGAACGAGGTCTACGACCCGAAGTCCAAGACCTGGGCCAAGGCCCCCGACCGCTACTTCCCGACCTACCCGTCCATCTTCCTGACGGCGAGCGGCAAGCTCTTCTACTCCGGTTCCAACGCGGGCTACGGCCCCGCCGACAAAGGCCGCGAGCCCGGCGTCTGGGACCTCTCGAACGACTCCTTCCAGCCCGTGCCCGGCCTGCGCGACCCCAACCTGACCGAGACCTCCTCCTCGGTGCTGCTGCCGCCCGCGCAGGCGCAGAAGGTCATGGTGCTCGGCGGCGGCGGGGTGGGCGAGTCCCCGCTGTCCACGGCCCGCACCGACATCGTCGACCTGTCCGCCCCCGCGCCCGCCTTCACTCCGGGCCCGGACCTGCCGGGCGGCGGCACCCGCTACCTCAACAGCGTGATCCTCCCGGACGACACCGTGTTCACCACCGGCGGCTCCAGCGGCTACCGCGGCCGGGGCGACAGCGACCTGCTCAAGGCACAGGTGTACCACCCGAATTCGAACAGCTTCAGCACCGCCGCCGAGCCCGCCGTCGGCCGCGACTACCACTCCGAGGCGCTGCTGCTGCCGGACGGCCGGGTCGCCGTCCTGGGCTCCAACCCGCTGTTCGCCGACAAGGCCGAGACCCAGCCCGGCGGTTTCGAGCAGCGCATCGAGATCTACACCCCGCCGTACCTGTACCACGGCGACCGCCCGGAGGTCACCGCGGCGCCTTCGACGGCGAAGCCCGGCGGCACCCTGAAGATCGGCACCGCCCGGCCCGACGCGGTGACCACCGCCAAGCTGATCAGGCCCAGTTCGGTGACCCACGCGACCGATGTCGAGCAACGCTCGGTCGCCCTGGACATCACCGGCCGCACCGCCGACGGGGTCTCGCTCACCCTCCCGGGCAACCCGAACCTGTTGCCGCCCGGCTGGTACATGCTGTTCCTGACGGACGCCGCCGGCACGCCGTCGGTCGCCCGCTGGGTCCAGGTCGTCGGCTGACCGGCGCGGCCGAGCCGCCGAGCCGGTCACCGGGCGCGCGAGTCACCGAGCCGGTCACCGGCCGCGCGAGACACCGGCCGACAGGGCAGCACGGGCGGTAGTCAGCACGGGCGGCCGGTCAGCGCCGACGGGCGGGTCAGTGCGCCGCCTGCGCCAGCCCGAGCGCGTACGGCAGCCAGAACTGGCCCGCCCGGGGCTCGCCGCGGCCGCACTCGCCGTCCGACTCCCCCGGGTTCTTGATCCACAGGTAGGCATCCACCCCGGGCCGCCCGGTCGCGTCGGTCGGCGCCTCGCCGAGCGCCCGGCCGGGCGGGTTGCACCAGGACTCGGCGCCGGCCGAGCCGTTGCCGCTGCGGCTGGTGTCGATGACGAAGTGCTTCCCGCCCAGGGCGGCGGAGAGCCGGTTGCCGTAGTCCACGTTCCGGTCGGTCGGGTAGAAGTTGGCGACGTTCACCGCGAAGCCGTCCGCCGTGGCAATGCCCGACTTGCGCAGCGCGGCGGCCATCTCCTCCGGGTCCTGGGCCCAGCCGGGGTTGCCCGCGTCGAGGTAGACCCGCACGTTGGGGTGCTTCTTCAACTCCTGGACGGCGAAGGCCAGCAGGCCGTACCGCTCGGCGGCCAGGTCGCCCTTGATCCCGCAGGTGTCCAGGGTGTGGGCGACGGCGTCCGGCTCCAGCACCACCCAGGCCCTGCGGTCGCCGAGGGCCTGGCCGATCCCGGTGATCCAGGAGCGGTAGGAGGCGGCGTCGGGCGCGCCACCGGCCGAGTACTGGCCGCAGTCGCGGTGCGGGATGTCGTAGGCGACGAAGACGGCCGTCCGGCCGGCCTCGGCGGCCCGCCGGCTCACCTGGTCGGCGATCTCCCGGGCGCCCTGCTCGCCGAGCCACTGGGAGGAGGGCTGGGCGGCGATCCGCAGCAGGGTGTCGGCCTCGGCCGAGCGGCCCTGGCCGCGCAGCGCGGCGACCTGCTGGGCGGCATTCGTCTGGTCGGAAACGTAGAAGGCCTGTCCGGGAAGCTGGTCGAGGCCGGCGGAGCCACCCGTCGGGCGCGCGGCGGAGACGCCGGGAGCGCCGGGGCCACTGCTCGCCGCACCGCCGTCCGCACCGCTGCAGCCGGAGACCGCAAGCATCGCCAGACCGGCGATCAGCGCCGCCCACCGAACCGTTCCCACCCGTCCCACCCCGCGCACGTACCGCCCCTCCGAGCTGACTCCCACCCCCGTCGGACCGCTCCGACGACCGGTCGGCTCCAGCTAAGCACACCCCACCCCGGCGGGCGGTCGCCAGCGGTGAACGGCAAGTGGCCGTGGGCGAACGGGAATCCGAACCCGTCCACCCGCGGCCACCGCACCGGACCGAACCGGCGGCTCCGGCCGGGCACCGGCCCGACGGCGCATCAGTCCTGCTTCAGGTTCGGCACCCGCCAGTCGATCGGCTCGCCGCCGAAGCCGGCCAGCGCCGTGTTGATCTGCGAGAACGGGCGGCTGCCGAAGAACAGCTTGGCCGACAGCGGCGACGGGTGCGCGCCATGGACCACCACGTGCTTCTCGGTGTCGATCAGTGGCAGCTTCTTCTTGGCGTAGTTGCCCCACAGCACGAAGACCACCGGCTCCGCGCGCTCGCTCACCGCCTTGATCACCGCGTCGGTGAACTTCTCCCAGCCCTTGGCCTTGTGCGAGTTGGCCTCGTGCGCGCGGACCGTGAGCACCGCGTTGAGCAGCAGCACGCCCTGCTCGGCCCAGTGCATCAGGTAGCCGTTGTCCGGGGCGGGGATGCCGAGGTCGGCGTCCATCTCCTTGAAGATGTTGCGCAGCGAGGGCGGCGTCTTCGTCCCGGGCAGCACCGAGAAGCTCATGCCGTGGGCCTGGCCGTTGTCGTGGTACGGGTCCTGACCGAGGACGAGCACCCGGACCTTCTCGTACGGGGTGGCCTCCAGCGCGGCGAACTCCTGGCCGCTCGGCGGGAACACCTCGTGCTCCGCGCGCTGGGCCGCCACGAAGGCCGCCAGCTCCGCGAAGTACGGCTTCTCCGTCTCGGCACCGAGCACCGCACGCCAGGACTCGGGCAGCTCCAGCCCGCCGCCCCCGCCGGCCTCGACCAAGCCCGCCTCGACCGTGTCCGTCACGACATCTACCTCCCACACCGCGGCTGCTGCGCCGCCCGCCCTCTTACACCCCGAACGCTACACAGCCCCACCGACAACTCACTCCACGGGAACGGCCTCGCCGGGGGCGGCGGGGGCCGAAGGGGCGGCGGGGGCCGAAGGGGAGGCGGGGGCCGAAGAGGAGGTGAGGGCGGGGGCGGCGGCGGGGGCCGGGGAGGAAGCGGCCTCGCCGGGGGCGCCCGGAGCACCCAGCGCAGCCACAGCGGCAACGGCAGCGGCTTCCGCAGCAGCACCAGCCGCAGCGGCCCGCGCCACCCGCAGGTGCTCCACCCCGTTGAGCGCCACCAGCAGCACCGCCAGGGTCACCAGCACCACCAGCGCCGGCAGCCGCACCATCGCGGGCAGCAGCCCCAGCACGACCACCGCCGCCACGATCCGGGTCGTGGACACCCGGCGGAACATCATCCAGCGGGTGTACCCGAAGGTCAGCAGGTACAGCCCGCACCCGCCGTACAGCAGCGCGACCGACCCGGCGCCGAGCGCCCGCCACGGGTCGGCGACCGTCTCCTCGAAACCGACCGCCACCCCGATCACCCCGGCCGCCAGCGCCAGGTGCCCGTACTGGAAGATCCGCCGGATCACGTCCCGCCGCGAGTCGGCGACCTCCACGGCGTGCCGCATGGCGTCCGCCGCGTAGACGAAGTACTGCCACCACAGCCCGGCCGAGATGGTGAACGCGGCGGCCACGGCGACCAGTTCGGGCGCGTCCAGCCTGGCCGCGGCGGCCGGGCCGCCGATCCCGACGATCGACTCGCCGATCGCGACCAGCAGGAACAGCGCGAACCGCTCCGGCATGTGCGAGGGGTGGTACGCCACGTCCGCGAGCCGTCGCCGGAAGACCAGTGGCGCGGACAGGTCGCAGAGCGCGGCCGTCGCCCAGAGTGCCAGCCGCGGCCCGTCCGGCAGCAGTCCGCCGACCAGCAGCAGCGGCCCGCTGACCAGCACGCCCGCGCCGTACGGGCCGCGCCACACGCCCGGGACGCGCAGCAGCATGAGCAGCAGCACCACCCGGGCCGACCAGTACGCGGCGCCGAGCAGCACGCCCCGGCTCCCGTACGAGGCCGGGACGGCGAGCGCCATGAACAGGCCGGTCAGTCCGACCAGCAGGATGCCCAGGCGGTCGCGCAGGTTGTCGACGTCCCGGATGTTGGCCTGCACGGTGGTGCCGACCCAGCACCAGTACACCGGCACGAACACCACCAGCGCCCGGGCCAGTCCGGTGAGGTCGTGCTGGTGGTGCAGCAGCCCGGAGACCTGGGTGATCGCGAAGACGAAGACCAGGTCGAAGTAGAGCTCCGCCCAGGTGACCCGCTTCTCCGCGAGCCCCTCCGCCCCGCCCGCGGCCGCTCTAGCCGCTTCCCCCGTCGTGCTCATCCGCCCGGCCCTCCCCACGCGTACCGAACGAGCCCCGCCCCGGCGCTCGGCCAGGACGGGGCTCGCGACTGCACCGCAGAGGCTAGACCAGCTCGACCAGGTCCGCGATCGACTTGACCACCCGCGTCGGCCGGTACGGGAAGCGCTCCACGTCGGTGGCGGAGGTCAGACCGGTGAGCACCAGGATGGTCTCCATGCCGGCCTCCATGCCCGCGACGATGTCGGTGTCCATCCGGTCGCCGATCATCACTGCGGTCTCCGAGTGGGCGCCGGCGGTGTTCAGGGCCTCGCGCATCATCAGCGGGTTGGGCTTGCCGACGAAGTACGGATCGACGCCGGTGGCCTTGGTGATCAGGGCCGCGACCGAGCCGGTGGCCGGCAGCACGCCCTCGGGGGAGGGGCCGGTCTCGTCCGGGTTGGTGCAGATGAACCGGGCGCCCTGGTTGATCAGGCGGATCGCCTTGGTGAGCGCCTCGAAGGAGTAGGTGCGGGTCTCGCCGAGGACGACGTAGTCCGGGTTGTTGTCGGTCAGCACGTAACCGGCCTGGTAGAGCGCGGTGGTGAGGCCGGCCTCGCCGATCACGTACGCGGTGCCGTTCGGGCGCTGGCTCTTGAGGAACTTGGCGGTGGCCAGGGCCGAGGTCCAGATGCACTCCTCCGGCACCTCCAGGCCCATCCCGGCCAGTCGGGCGCTGAGGTCGCGCGGGGTGTAGATGGAGTTGTTGGTGAGGACGAGGAAGGGCTTGCCGGACTCCCGCAACCTGCGCAGGAACTCCTCCGCGCCGGGGATCGGCGTGCCCTCGTGGATGAGGACACCGTCCATGTCGGTCAGCCAGGACTCGATGGGCTTGCGGTCTGCCACGTGCGTATCTCCTGAAGTGTTGCAGCGTCGTGCGGAGGGCCCTGACGCGGCACAGCCTAATCGGCGCCGGTGGCCGGGGACAGGACGTCCCGCTGCGCGGGATGCGACGGCCGGCCGGCGGAAACCGGGAGCAACCGGGCGCCTCGTGATTGAGTGGGCGGCATGAACCCGCAGACCCCCCGCTCCCCGCACGACCGCCCGCTGCGCGTCGGACTGATCGGCTACGGCCTGGCCGGCTCCGCCTTCCACGCCCCGCTCATCGCGACCACCCCGGGGCTGCGGCTGGACGCCGTGGTCACCGCCAACCCGGAGCGCCGGGAGCAGCTGCGGCGTGAGCACCCGGACGCCCGGGCCGTCGACACCCCGGAGCAGTTGCTCGCCGACCCGGACGGGCTGGACCTGGTCGTCATCGCCTCGCCGAACCGCACCCACGCCCCGCTCGCCCGCGCCGCCCTGCGGGCGGGCCTGGCCACGGTCGTGGACAAGCCGCTGGCCGCGACCGCCGCCGAGGCGCTGGAGCTGTGCCGGCTCGCCGAGGAGCGGGGCGTGCTGCTGTCCGTGTTCCAGAACCGGCGCTGGGACGGCGACTTCCTCACCGCGAGCCGGCTGGTGCGCGGCGGCGCGCTCGGCCGGGTGCACCGCTTCGAGTCCCGCTTCGAGCGCTTCCGCCCCAAGCCCAAGCCGGGCTGGCGCGAGCTCGCCGACCCGGCCGAGGTCGGCGGCACCCTGTACGACCTGGGCAGCCACCTGGTCGACCAGGCGCTCACCCTGTTCGGGCCGGTCGAGACGGTGTACGCGGAGATCGACGTGCGGCGCGACGGCGCGGTGGTGGACGACGACGCCTTCCTCGCACTGACCCACGCCTCCGGCACCCGCTCGCACCTCTGGACCAGCGCGATCACCCCGCTGATCGGCCCCCGGCTGCGGGTGCTCGGCGACGCCGCCGGCTACGTCAAGCACGGCATGGACCCGCAGGAGGGCGAGCTGCGGGCGGGCCGCCGCCCGGACGGCGCCCACCCGTGGGGCGCCGACCTGCCCGCGCACTACGGCACCCTGGGCACCGACGAGTCCGCGATCTCCCTGCCCACCGACCCGGGCGACTACCCCGCCTACTACGCGGGCATCGCCGCCGCCCTGGCCTCCCCCGGCGCCCCGCCCCCGGTCGACCCGCGCGACGCGGTGGCCACCCTCGCCGTGCTGGAGGCCGCCCGCGCCTCGGCGGCCACCGGGACGACGGTCCGGCCGGCCTGAGCGCCGCCGGCCCGAGCGCCGCCGGGTGAGCTCCCGGGGGCGGGCTCCCCCTGGGGCGCCTCAGATCCCGATGACCTCCACCGCCGAGCCCAGGCCCCGGAAGTCGGCCACGTTGCGGGTGTACAGCGGCAGCCCGTGGGCGGAGGCGACGGCGGCGATCATCAGGTCGATCCGGCGCGGGCGCGGCTGCCGTCCGGCGGCGATGGTCAGGGTGACGAGGGTGCCGTAGCGGGCGGCGGCGGCCGCGTCGAAGGGCAGCGGGTCGAAGTCGGCCATCGCCGCGCCCAGCACCTCCAGCCGGGCCGCCCGGCTGATCGGGTCGCGCGCCATCGAGACGCCCTGCTGGAGTTCGGCGAAGGTGATCGCGGTCAGCTCCGGCACCGCGGGCAGGTCGCCGGGGTTGAGCAGGGCGAGGTCGATGTAGACGCAGGTGTCCAGCACTCCGGCCGGCCGCCGCCGGGGTGCTCTCCGGCGCTCAGCCACGCCGCCGCTCGAACGGGTCGTCGCCGTCGTCGCCCAGCAGTTCGTCGGGGCCGAAGTACTCCTCGGCCTCCTTGCGCATTTGCTGGTAGTCGACCCGCGGCAGCTTCACGTGCCGGGCCACCAGTTCCTCCGCGGTGAGCCGCCGCCGCCCGGACACCGGTCGCAGCTCCGCCACCTCGACCCCGTTCCTGGTGATGTGGAAGGTCTCCCCGGCCTCGACCGCGTCCATCACCGCGGCGGAGTTGTTCCGGAACTCCCGCTGGGTAATCGTCTTCATGCCTCCACGGTAGCCCCGTGTAGCACCGGTGGCTACGCCCGGGGCGGTACTCCGGGAACCCGCCGGGCCGTACGATCGTCGTGCTGGGCGTCCGGGCTTCCGAACGTCCGGGCATATGACGTCCGGGCACATGACGTCCGGGCATGCGAGTGCCGGGCACACGAAACGTCCGGACGTTCCGACGTCAGGAAACCGGGAACACACCGAGAGGGGGGTCGCCGTGGGTGTCGTGGCGATGCTGCTCGGCCTGCTCCGGGTGCTGACCGGACAGCTGGTGACCGACGGCGGCGCCCTGGCGTCCGTCGCCGCCATGGCGGCCGTGGTCCTGGTGGCCGGCGCGGTCGCGGGGGCCTTCACCGGCCGGCGACTGCTCGGGGCGCGGGCCCCGGCGGCGGTGCGCAGCGGAGTGCTGCGACGCCGGGCGTTCCGTACGGCGTTCCTTCCGCAGCGTGATCCGGACGCCCGGGGCAGGCGACGCCCCAGGGCGCCGGGGGCGGCCCCGGCGGCCGCGTAGTCCCGCACTTCCTCCGTACGACTCCCGTGCGTCCACGGTCCTCCCGTGCTCGCCACGGCCCCGTGCTTCCCCCGGGTTCCCCGTACGACCTTTCGCGGCCGTCCTCCGCCGACCACTCATGTTCTGAGACCCCGGAGGGCTCGCTTCACCATGTCCGTTCTGTCCGTTCTCGACCCGGCCGTCACCGTCGCCCACGGCCTGGTCTCCGCGATCGCCCACGTCCTGCCGACCGCACTCGCGATCGTCCTGTTCGTCCTCGCCGTCCGGCTCTGCCTCCACCCGCTGGCACGGGCGGCGGCACGCGGCGAGAAGGCCCGTTCCAAGCTGGCGCCGAAGGTCGCCGAGCTGAACAAGAAGCACAAGAACAACCCGGAGAAGGCCCGGGAGGCGCTCGCCGAGCTGTACCGGAAGGAGCAGGTCTCGCCGTTCGCCGGCTGCCTGCCGATGCTGGTCCAGATCCCGTTCTTCTCGGTGATGTACCGGCTGTTCACCACCCCGAACGACCTGCTGGACCACACCCTGTTCGGGGTGCCGCTGGGCCTGCACGTCGGGAACGCGCACGGCGCCGGGCAGTTCGCGGTGTTCGCGGTGCTGGAGGCCGGGCTGGCGGCCGTGGGGTACGTCAACTACCGCCGGGCCCGGCGGGCGGCGGCGGCGCAGACCACCCCGCAGCCGGGGTCGTCGCTGATGCCCTACCTGTCCTTCGCCTCGGTGCTGTTCGCGCTGCTGGTGCCGGTGGCCGCCGCGCTCTACCTGGTGACGACGAGCGTGTGGTCGGCGACCGAGCGGGCCTGGCTGTACCGGGGCACCGGTCAGGTTCCGGCGACCGCGCTGGCGGTGTAGCCCCGTCGCCCGGGAGTGACGCGGGGGGAAGCTCCGGGACGACCGGGGGCCGACGGTCGGCGCCGGCGGACACCTCGGCCGCTTCGTGGAGGCCGCACCACGGCGACTGCCGCAGGGGTCGTACCGGCTGGTCCGGCGCCCCCTCCGTAGGCCGTAGCCTGTGGTGATCGTTTCGGGTCCCGTTTCGGGACGGGTGGAGGGATGTCGTCATGGTGGCTGCTCCGGCGCTCGCCGAGCTGCGCGAGGTGTGCCAGCCGCAGGCCAAGCTGCAGAGCCGCAACGGTGAGCACTGGGCGGGCCGGCTCTACATGCGGGCGATCTCACTGCGGACCACCCGGCAGCTGGTCCGCACCTCGGTCTCACCGAACACCCTGACCTGGGTGATGGTGGTCTGCGGGGTCGGCGGCGGCGCGGCCCTGCTGATCCCCGGCCTGACCGGCGCGGTGCTCGCGGCGGTGCTGTTCCAGCTGTTCCTGCTGTTCGACTGCGTGGACGGCGAAGTGGCGCGCTGGAAGCGCCGGTTCAGCATGGCCGGGGTGTACGTGGACCGGCTCGGCGCCTACCTCGCGGACGCCGCGCTGATGGTCGGCGCGGGTGTGCGGGCCGCGCGCGGGGGCTCCGAGCTATGGGTTTCGGCGGGCCTGGCGGCCGCGCTGGGCGTGGTGCTGCTCAAGGCCTCGACGGACCTGGTGGACGTGGCCCGCGCCCGCAGCGGACAGCCGCCGGCGGACGAGGAGTCGACCCAGCCGCGCTCCCAGGGCATCGCGACGGCCCGCCGGTTCGCCTCGATCTTCAAGATCCACCGGGTGACCAACGGCATCGAGGCCTCGCTGGTGCTGCTGGCGGCGGCCGCGGTGGACACCGGGCTGCACGACCTGGACGCGACCCGGTGGACGCTCGCCGGGATCGCGGTGATCACCTGGGGGATGGTGGTGGCGCACCTGGCGTCGATCCTGTCCTCCTCACGGCTGCGCTGAGCCTCCGGGTCCCGCTGCGCAGCGGGACCGAGACGCCCCTCCCCCGCCAGGGGGAGGGGTCCGCCGCATGCCCGTCGCCGGGCGGACGCGGGGACTGCGGTCCGCCGGGGAGGGTGGAGCCATGACGACGTCGCCCGCCACTGCCGCACCCGCCGTGCCCGCCCCGCCCCGCTGGGCCGTCCGCGCCGCCCACCTGGCCGCGGTCACCGCCCTGCCGACCGGGCTGTGGCGAGTCGGACTGGTCCTCGGCCGACACGGCGGCTACACCGACGCGGGCTACCACGCGGTGGGCTTCACCGGCTGGGACGCGGTGTGGCCGCTCACCCTGAGCGTGCTCACCGAGGCGCTGGCGCTGCTCACCCTCGGCCTGGTCCGCCCCTGGGGCACGGTGCCGCCGCGCTGGGTCCCGTTCCTCGGCGGGCGGCCGGTGAACCCGCGCCGGGTCGTACTGGCGGCCTCGCTGGGCGCGGCCGGACTGACGGTGCTCTGGACGCCGTTCCTCGCCTGGTGGGCGGTGTCGCACCCGAACATGACCCCGCTCGGGCACCTGCTGGTCGGCTTCCTCTACCTGCCCGCGGTCGCCTGGGGCCCGCTGCTGGCCGCGGTCACCGTCTCGTACCACCGGCGGCACCGTGGGATCGGCGCGTAACTCCTAGCCGTGCCAGGCCGGTTCGGCGCCCGGCCCGTCGACGTGCTCGGGCTCGTCGAGAGACTCGGGCCCGCTCGCGGACTCGGGCTCGTTGCGGGCGAGGGCGGCGAGGACGGTGTCCAGCAGGCCGGGGAAGCGCCGCTCCAGGTCGACCGTCCGCAGCACCGAGAACCGGCGGTTGGCCTCCTCGCGCTGGCTGATCACCCCGGCCTCGCGCAGCACCTTGAAGTGGTGACTGAGGGTGGAGGGCGCGACGTCCACCGGGAAGGCCCCGCAGGCACGCTCGGACTCCGTGCGCAGAACCCGGACGATGGTCATCCGGGTGGGGTCGGAGAGCGCGTGCAGGACGTCGTACAAGTCGATCTCCTCGGCCGCGGGATGGGCGAGGGCCGGTCGGCGGCGGGTACTGCGGGGCATGTTCAGACCTCCTCTGATCTGCGATGTTCGACAAATGACGAAACGCGGTGGTACCACTGTGCCCCAGCAGTTTCGTCGTTCGTCGAACATCGTAGTCGAGGGGGCCCGACATGCGCGCACTGGTGATGACCGCACCCGGTGGAGCCGAGAACTCAGAGATCCAGCAGATCGATGCGCCGCACCCCGGCCCCGGCCAGGTGGCGATCGACGTCGCCTGGGCCGGACTGAACTTCGTGGACGTGATGACCCGCCGGGGCGACGGCGGGTACACCGCCGAGTGGCCCCACCGACCGGGCAAGGAGGTCTCCGGTACGGTCCGGGCGCTCGGCGAGGGCGTCACCGGGCTCGCCGTGGGCGACCGGGTGGCGGCCGCACCGGTCGGCGGCGGACTGGCCGACGTCGTGCTCGCCGACGCCGCGCTGACCGTCCCCGTCCCGGACGGGCTGGCGCTCAGCGCCGCTGCCGCCGCCCCGCTCGGCCTGGCCACCGCCGTCCTGCTGCTGACCGACGCGGGCCGGCTGACCGCCGGGGACAACGTCCTGGTCCACTCGGCCGGCGGCGGCATCGGCAGCGCGATCGCCCAACTCGTCCCGCTGCTCGGCGGCGGAGGCACCCTGATCGGCACCGTCGGCCGCCCGGAGAAGGCCGCGGCCGCCGTCGACCTCGGCTACCACCACGCCTTCGCCCGCGACGAGAAGCTCGCCGACGCCGTCCGCGCCGCCACCGACGGCCGGGGCGTCGACCTCGTCCTCGACCCGCTCGGCACCGCTGCCCTGGACCTCGACCTCACCGTCGCCGCACCCGGCGGCCGGATCGTCCTGTTCGGCAACGCGGGCGGCGGCGAGGTCAGCGACCTGCCCACGCTCGGCCGACTGATGGGCGGCAACCTCTCCGTCACCGGGTACAGCCACCGCGCCTTCGCCGCCACCGCCCCAGACCGCCTCGCCCGCGCCATCCGCACCACCCTCGACCTCCAGGCCGACCATGGCCTCACCGTGCCACTCACCGAACTACCCGGCCTGGAGGCCATCCCGGCCGCCCACGACGCGATGCAGGAGGGCCGGGCCACCGGCAAGTACGTGGTGCGGGTGGGTGGTTGACCGCTGACGGGAGCGGCGGGCTCGCCGTCCGGTTGACGGGCACCGGGCACCGGGCACCGGGCGGTCGGAGCGTGAGGACCGCCCCCGGGTCGGCGTGCTCGACCGGCCCGGCCAACCCGGCCACGGCGCCCCCCTGTTCAGCACCGACATGTTCGGCGCCGGCATGTTCGGCGCCGGCATGTTCGGCGCCGGCATGTTCGGCGCCGGCATGTTCGGCGCCGGGGTGCACGGGGTCATCGTCCTCCGCCTCGCACGGCAACAGGTCGCAGCCGACGGCGGACACGAAGTCGAACGAAGTCGAATACGAAGTCGGATACGGAGTCAGGCATACGCCAGGCCTGGCCCTGTGCACGAAAAGTCGGCCGGTCCGACCTCCCGTGCAGCGGCCTGGGCAGGCACGGGGGGCATAGGCCGGGACGGGATCGCGTTGGGGCGGGCATGACCAAGATTCTGGTGATCGGCGCGAACGGCAGTGTGGGCCGGCAGGTTGTGGCCGCGTCGGCCGAAGGCGGGCACGAGGTGCGGGCGTTGGTGCGGGACGGCGCCACGGTCCCGCTGCCGGCGGGGGTGGAGGTCGTCCGGGGTGATCTGGCGGAGCCGGAGAGCCTGTCGGCCGCGCTGGGCGGCGGGGTGGAGGCCGTCTACCTGATGTGGCCCGGGATCCCGGTCCGGCCCCGGGTGGTGGAGCTGATCGCCGAGCACGCGAAGCGGGTCGTCTACCTGTCGACGGACGTGCCGGACCTCGCGGACGGGGAGCCGGCCGTGAGCTTCCATCAGGAGATCGAGCGGCTGATCCGCCGGTCCGGCCTGGAGTGGACCTTCGTGCGGGCGATCGACTTCGCGGGCAACGCGCTCGGCTGGGCCGACCAGGTCCGCACGGGCGTCGTCCGCTGGCCGTACGGACGGGCCCGGCGCTCGCTGGTCCACGAGCGGGACATCGCGGAGGTGGCGGTCCGGGCACTCACCGAGGCCGGGCACCACGGCGGCAAGTACCTGGTCACCGGGCCCGAGTCGATCGCCCACGCCGAACTGGTGCGGATCATCGGCGAGGAACTTGGCACCGAGGTGAGCTGGGAGGAGCTGGCCCCGGAGGCGGCCCGCGAGCAGCTGACGGCGGCCTGGGGGAACCCAGCCTTCGTGGCAGCCCGGCTGCGGGCCTGGGAGTCGTTCACCCGCGAGCCGGAACGGGTGACCGACACGGTGGAGCGGGTGCTCGGCCGCCCGGCCCGCAGCTTCCGCTCGTGGGTGCGGGAGCACGTGGAGGATTTCCGCTGACCGGCCGGGTCGGGCGGCGCGGGGGTCAGCCCCGCTCGACCGCCAGCTCGATCTCCCGGTGGGTCTCGTCGCCCGGCACCGGCACGGACACTCCGGAGCGCCGGAAGCCGGCCCGCAGGTACATCGCCTCGGCGCGGGCGTTGGACTCGTGGACGAACAGGCGGACCCGCTCGATCCGGGGCTCGGTGAGCGACCAGGAGCACTCCTGGGCGGCCCGGATCAGCTCGTGCGCCAGCCCGGTGCCGCGCGCCTCGGGGCGGACATAGACGCCGACGATATGGGTCTGCGGGACGGTGATGACGTCGCCACCGAGGGCGCCGTCCCCGCCGGGCCGCTCGACCAGCACGGTCATGGTGCCGAGCCAGCGGCCGTCCGCGGCCTCCGCGACGAGCTGGTGCACCACGTCGCCCTCGGCGGCTCCGGCGGCGCGCTCCTGCCAGAACCCGTCGGGCCTGGCGGCGGCACTCTCGTAGGTGTCCAGGAAGGCGATGCTCGCCGCCGGGTCCTGCAGCGCGGCGAGGCGGATCTCCTTGACCTGCTCCCATTCCTCGGTCCGGACGCGTCTGATCACTGTGCTCATCCGATGATCGTCAGCGGTTCAGGGCCTCCGCACAACCCCTTTTCGGAGACCGCGCAGCCGCCGGCCGACTGACAGCACCCCCCTCACAGACGGCGGCCTGCCCCGGCGGTGAGACACCACCGCGGCAGGCCGCCGTACCCGGAAGCGTGCGGTCAGTCACACGGCGCGCTCCCGCCCGACCGCGAGCCACCCCGCCGCGCGGGGCAGGATCACACGAAAGATGCGGAGCCCAGCCAGGGCCGGGTGGAGCGGCCGCTCAGTCGGCCCGGTGCTCGGCGAGGGTGTGGGCGACCAGCGCGTTGGCATGGCCGTGGCCGAGGCCGTGCTCGCTCTTGAGCCAGGCGACGAGCTCCATGTGCTTGGTGAGCGGCGAGGTGCGGATCAGGCCCTTCCACTCCTCGACCGGACGGCCGTACTTCTTCTCGATGGCCGGGAAGTAGCTGACGGGGCCCTTGACGGGGGTGGTCATGGCGCGGGTGTCCTGTTCTCGTCTCAGGCGACGGGCGATGCTCTGACTTGCTGATACGACGTTAGCGGCTGGCACTGACACGGGCGATGGCCACGATGAGGGCGAGGAGACCGAAGCCCGCGCCGAGGTGGAGGCGATGACGGTGGCTCCGGAACCCGCGAAGCCGGCCAGGACGACGACCGGGACGATCCGGTAGGCGATGCCCCGACCAACCGCCGTTGGTCGGGGCATCGTTGCGGCGGGCGGCGTGCCGCGGGGCCTAGAAGTTCGGCTTGAGGAAGCTGCCGAAGGTGTAGGAGCCGTCGAACAGCCAGCGGCTGACGCGCATCGTCGCGGGGGACGAGGAGCTGCCGTTGAGCTGGAGCTTCGAGTCCAGGTAGTCGTAGTCGAAGCCCATCGTCAGGCAGTCGGACCAGGTGTAGGTGCCCGCGGCGAGCTTGACGGTGGTGTTCACCGTGGGGGCTATGTCGTACCAGCCCCAGCCGTACGAGCCCGCGGCCAGGGTGATGGTCCGGGAGGTGCAGGTCGTCCCTACGCTGGCGTTCTTCACGACGATCGTCTTGGTGTCGTACACCGTGGTCGCCGCGGAAGCGGTGGTTGCGGTGCCGAGGACGCCTGCGGCGGCCACTGCCACGGCTGCGACGGGAATCTTCCTGTTGAACATGAGACATCTCCCCGCTGTCGATGAATTAGCATCGAACTCGCTTATTTAGCAATGGAGTTCGCGCGATCGACGACTCTTTCAACGGCGCGATGACAACGTCAAGTCCGTTGTGCAGCAAGGATCGCGTTGCGCCACTTCGGTCGCATGAGTGTTTATGGATCTCGCAGGCAGAGCTGGGGCGGGCAGGGTGTACGTAGGAAGTCGAACGGACCGACTTCCTACGCACGAGTGGGAGTTGCTCACCGGTGACGGGGGCCGCCGGAGGCGGGTTGCGCTTCCATCGGTTTCCGCCGAAAGCGGGAGGAGCGGGTTTCACAGAGACCGCCGAAGAGGGCGGCGATGAGGTTGAGGATCAGGAGTCCGAGCATCGGTGGTGGTCGCCGTCGCGGTTGCGCTTGTACTCGCGCAGCAGCGCGAGGAGGTTGATGAGGGTGCTCGCCGGGACGTTGCCGAAGTTGACGAGCCGGCGGCCGCTGAGGTTGGTCTCGCCAGCATGGGCGGAGGGCCAGAGGAGGCCGAACTCGCGGCCCTCGGTGCGGAGTTCGATGATCAGCTCGGTGAGCTGGCGGCCGGCGAGGTGGAGCAGGGCCGGATCGGCGGGGTGGATCGGGTGGTGGGCGCTCATGCGGCACCGTCCAGCTCGAACCAGACGGTTTTGCCCAGCTTTTGGGGACTGACGTCCCAGCGGTGGGTGAGGCCGGCGACGAGCCGGAGGCCGCGGCCGGACTCGGAGAGGAGGTCGTGCGAACGCTGCTCGGGGAGGGCGGAGGAACGGTCGGAGACGCCGACGCGGAGGGTGCGGTCGCGGAGGAGGATGACGACGACCGGGGCGGGGGTGTCACCGTGGTGCCAGGCATTGACGATCAGTTCGACGAGGGCGAGCTGGGCATCGGCGATGAGGGACGGGGGCCAGCCGTCGAGGGCGTCCCGGAGGGTGTCGCGGGAGAGGCCGAGGGAGGGGGAGTTGAGGTTGCGCACAGGGATCTCCCAGAGGGGAACGGGTGAGATCGGCGGATGCGTCGCCGTGAACAAGCCCACTGGACATGGGTGTTCTTCGGTGCCCGAGCGGCGTTATTGACGATCCGTTCGGTGATCGGTGCATCACAGACTGCAGGGCATCGCCACTCACATGTGCCACCGGATCACGAAACATGGTCCACCGGTCGTCGCTGGACTGATCACGAGTCGACGTAGATGCTTGGGCCATGCCACCACGGACCACCCCAACAGCCCGGCAGGAACGGTTGGGCATCGAGCTGCGGAAGATGCGCGACAGCGCCCGCCGAACAACTGCGCAAGCCGCTGCAGTCTTCGGCCTGGACCGGACGAAGATCACTCAGGTCGAGAAGGGGCACTACCCCATCACGGCCGAGCGGGTCCGGACACTGGCCGAAGCGTTCGGCGAGACCGACTCCGCATACATCGATGCCCTTGCAGCCATGGCCGAGGACCGACGCAAGGGCTGGTGGGACGAATACCGGGGCTTCGTGCCGCAGGGCTTCCTCGACATCTGCGAGTTCGAGCACCACGCGCAGGGCATGTACTCCTACCAAATCTGCCACCCGCCAGGCCCCATGCAGTCGGAGCGATACAGCCGGGCGATCTTCCAGGACAACCAGGTCCGACTGACTCCGCGCGTCGTGGAAACGCGTGTCGAGCAGCGGATGCGGCGCTCAGAGATGCTGATGGCGAAGGGCACCCATCCCTACACGGCGATCGTCCACGAGGCAGCCCTCCGCATGCAGTTCGGCGGCCGCGACGTGGCACGGGAACAGCTGGACTGGATGGTGGAGTTGTCCCAGCTGCCACATGTCACGCTTCGAGTGATCAGCTTCGCCGCTGGAGGCTTCAAGGGGCCCGGCCAGGCCATCAACTACGCGAACGGGCCAGTCCCCCGGCTCGACACCGTGAGTTATGACTCCATGGAGGGTCCGATCTTCCTCCACCGGGCCGAACATCTGGAGGAGTACCGCTCGGTCGTCGAGCAGATGGCCGACAGGTCTCTCTCGGTCGAGGGCTCCCGCGATCTGATCGCGAAGATCAAGAAGGAGATATAGCCGATGGAGAACCCCAACTGGATCCGGCCCAGCGCATGCTCCAATGCGAGCAACTGCCCGGAGGTAGCTATCGCCCCCGACGCCGTCTACGTCCGCAGCAGCCTGCTCCCCGACGCC